>URFB01000018.1 GCA_900547045.1 uncultured Mollicutes bacterium | reverse complement strand
TACCAGTTAAAAAGTCCTGGCCAATGACATCCTCAAGCTTTGTTGGTCTTAATCTATGTGCTAATGGTTCCATAAAAACACCTCAAACTATTATATCATACTTTTCTTTTTTTGAATAATAAAGAACCAAGAATTGTTGCAAGAAGATTGATTAAAAGCTTGTAAGAAATTAAAATTGGAGCCTGCTTTAATGCTAGGGCTTTAATGATAAAAATGATGAGGCTTACAAGGAAAATAATAAATATTTTTTATTAGTAATAAATCTTGTAGAAATTCCTACTAAAAAGAAGAAGCCTGCACCAATTGCTAGGGTGATAAGGCTATATAAATTTTCATTTTCACTTTTATAAAGGACAAAAGAATAAATAAAGGCAGAAAAAACGGTAAATAATAAAACTAAGCTAAAATAGATAAGTAATTTTTTAAGCATTTTATCACCACTAAATTATATGAAGGGTCCTGGAAATTATGAATGAATATTTATTAATCCTTTTAAGAGCGTTTTTAATTTTTATTGTTTTAATGATTATAATAAGGCTTCTTGGAAAAAGAGAGGTTGGCGAGCTTTCCTTATTTGACCTTGCAGTTATTCTTATTATTGCAGATATAGCAGCGATGGGAGTTGATGAAAAGGAATTATTTTTTCCGGCTATTTTATGTTTAACACTCCTTTTAGTTCTTCAAAAGGGTTTTTCCTTTTTATTGTTAAAATTTGCTCCTCTAAGAGGCTTTGTCGATGGATCCCCTAGGGTATTAATTTACAAGGGAGAAATTTTATTCGATAATTTGAAAAAGGAGGCCTATACCATTGATGACCTCCTAAATCAAATTCATCAGGAGGGCTTGCTTGATATTTCTGAGGTTAATCTAGCAATTCTTGAAACATCAGGAACGCTGGCAGTTTTTTCTAAGAAAAGATATCAAGAAATATATCTGCCAGTTATTGTAAGTGGAGTCCTCGATTTAGATAATATTAAGCTTTTAGGCTTTAGTAAAAATGATATTTTAGCTAAAATTAAGCAAAAGAGCCTAAAGCCTAAGGATATTGCCTTTTATTCCTTATCTGAGGCCAAGGAGGGCTCCTTATATTTATTTAAAAGATAAAGCCCAAAAATAATAATATAAAGTAAAGCTATAATTATAAAGCTTAGCTTAGTGCCTAAAAGAGCTTGAAAAAGCGTTAGGATAATCGGAATAAGAGCTAGAATTGCATTTTTATATTCAAAGGGAAGCTTATGAGCTTCCTTTTTAAAATCGATTAGATTAAGGCAATAATATGACGCATCACATAGCATACCAGAAATAAAAAGGGAATAAAGAGCCATATTTTTAATTAATGAGCAAATACTTACACAAAGAAGACCAAGTAACGAGGAAATAATAGCATTTTTTAAAAGGATTTTATATTTTAAATGTGATTCAAATGACATGGTGATAACCGGTGAAAAGAAGCTTAGGTAGCAACTTAACGCAAGAATCCTCATCATATAGCCCAGATTATCCTTATTGTATGCAAGCCTTAATAAATAATTTCCTAGATTAAACATTGTAAATAGTATTAGACCCTCAAAGAATAAAAGAACTAAAAAGATTTTGTTTAAAATACTAATATTTTCATTAAGACCCTTTGTTTTAGCTAAAGCAGGAGTCATTAGCTTAATTACAATATAGGTCATAAAGCCTGATATTTGAAAAAGAGGAAGACAGTAGGAATGAATTGAGGTGTAAATATAGCTTACTTGGCCATGATCAATATTAATATGATTTGTAAAAAAATAATATAGCATCGGCTCAAGAAAATGATATGCTGAAAAGACAAGGGCGAAGTAAGGGTAATACCGGGCTTTAAGAGCCTAGTGCTTTCCTTATTATGATCTAAATTAAGATTGGTAAGACCCTTAACCTTTAATATTAAGAAGAAGAAGGAAGAAATTTCTCCTAGGGTAATAAAGCTTGATGTGATAATTAAAATTTCTTTAGTGCTTAGCTTTGATATAAAAATTATAATCAAAATTATACTTGTAATTTTTATAATAGCCTCTAAAAGATTTGAACTAATGGTTCGTCTAAATTTTTCATGAGCCTCAAGATAGCTTTTGATAATGGCTGATATATTTGAAAAATACATTGATGGAAATAATATTAAAAGAGGCGTCATTATATCAATATTTTTATAAATTGTTTGGCTTAGTATGAAGGATACAAGAAGCATTATAATAATGACAAGGCTTGTAGAAATAATGTTTATACGAATAGCCTTTGAAATAAGACGTCTATTATAATAGCTTTTTTGGCTAATATTTTTAGAAATTAGAGCAGTAAGCATTATAGGAATTGACATTTGTGATAAGACAAGTGACAGGCTTAAAATGGGATTGATCGCTGATATAGCCTCTAAAACGCCAAAGGGAAGAAATCTTGCCTGCAAAATTTTATAGCTAAAGCCGATTATTTTAATTAAAATCGTTACAATTATTAATACTTTTAAATTATTTTTGAAATTTGACATAAAAAAACCTCGCTTTTTTAATAAATAATATTCTTTTTCATAGTAAAATTATGATATAATTAAGTATAATTGATTGTGAGGTTTTAATATGAATTATAAAGATTATGTTACTACAGTACCTAATTTTCCAAAGGAAGGAATTATGTTTAGAGACATTACTCCGCTAATTAGGGATGGTAAAGCATTTAATGCATGTATAGATGAGATAGCAAAATATGGAAAGAAGGTTAACGCAACCGTTGTAATTGGACCTGAGGCTCGTGGCTTCATTTTCGGATGTCCGGTTGCCTATAAGCTAGGAATTGGATTTTCACCTGTTAGGAAGCCAGGTAAGCTTCCAAGAAATGTAATTACAGCCGAATATTCCTTAGAATATGGCTCTAATACCCTATGTCTTCTTGATGACGCTCTTAAGAAGGGTGATCGTGTTTTAATCGTTGATGATCTTCTTGCAACGGGAGGAACAGTTAAGGCTTCAATTGAGCTTGTTGAGCGTTTAGGAGCGAGCGTAGCTGGTATTGCTTGTCCAATTGAACTTCCTAGCCTAAAGGGAAGAGAGCTATTAAAGGGCTATGATGTCTTTACTCTAATGTCTTATGATGGTGACTAATTAATTTTTGTATTTAGGAAGTGATTGTATGCTTGATCGAAAATATGAATATTCTTATGAAAAAATGATGAATGAAATAGAAAAGTATATTCATAAGGAAGACGATTTAAATCTCATAAAATGCGCTTATGAATATGCTTTAAAAAAGCATACGGGACAATTTCGTAAAAGCGGTGAGCCCTATATTGTTCACCCTATTGCCGTTACAACTATTCTTGCAGGACTAAATTGTGGACCAAATACTCTTTGTGCAGGTCTACTTCATGATGTAGTAGAGGATACAGAAACAAGCCTTGATGATATAAAAACCATCTTTAATCCTGATATTGCCGAGATGGTTGATGGTGTAACTAAGGTTACAAAGCTTCAGTTTTCATCATTAAAGGCCCAGCAGGTTACAAATCATCAAAAAATGCTATTAGCAATGGCTAAGGATATCCGTGTTATTATTATTAAGCTTGCAGATCGTCTTCATAATATGCGTACGCTTGATTCAATGCCACCTGAAAAGCAGGTTCGTATTGCTAATGAAACACTTGAAATTTATGCACCCCTTGCTTCAAGGCTAGGTATGTTCAAGCTTAAGGCTGAGCTTGAGGATCGTTCCTTAAGATATATTGATCCTCAAATGTATTTTAAGATTGTAAATCTTGTTAAGGAACGTCAGGATAAGCGTAATAATATTATTGAAACCCTTGTTGGTGAGGTTAAAAACTTACTTTTAGAATCGCATCTTAAATTCCAAATTAAGGGTCGTATTAAAAATACCTATAGTATTTATAAGAAAATGATATCTCAAAATAAAGCCTTTGAGGATATTTATGATGTATATGCTATTAGAATTATTGTTGAAAGCGTAGCGGAATGTTACCAGGTTTTAGGTATGATTCATGCCCATTATACTCCGATGCAAAAGCGCTTTAAGGACTATATTGCTGTACCTAAATCTAACATGTATCAATCGCTTCATACAACTGTAATTGGTCCAAGCGGACAAACCTTTGAGGTTCAAATAAGAACTGAGGAAATGGATAGAATAGCTGAATATGGTATTGCGGCTCACTGGGCCTATAAGGAGAACGTTCATTATTCAAAGGAACGTGAGCAATACGAAATTGCTAAAAAGCTTAAATGGTATGCTGATTTACTTGAGGTTTCAGGTGAGGTCTCAAAGGAGGATGCATCTGAGCTTGTAGATAGTGTTAAATCAGATATTCTTGATACAAATGTATATGTTTATACCCCAACTGGTGAGGTAATTGATTTACCTAAGGGGGCAACACCTCTAGATTTTGCTTATAAAATTCATACGAATTTAGGTAATAAAACCGTAGGTGCTATTGTTAATAACAAGATTGTACCATTATCATATGAGCTTAAAACAGCAGATATTGTATCAATTAAGACTAATAAAAATTCCTTCGGTCCTTCAGAATCGTGGTTAAATATTGTTAAAACCAGCCATGCTAAGCATAAAATCAAGACCTTCCTTAATAAGCAAAACCGTGATGTTATTGTATCAGTTGGTAAGCAAGAGCTTGATAGTGAAATGCAGGCTCAAAAAATTGTCTTTGATTTGAATGATAAATGGGTAAGGGATAATTTTAGTAAAAATAATATTCTTACTGTTGACGATATTTATTATGAAATTGGTAAGAATTCGCTTTCAGCTAAAACGGTTTGCTTAAAAATTCAGGGTACTAATTTCTCAAGTGAGGATATCTTGCAAAAGCAAATGGAAAAGACCCGTAAGATTTTAACTACTAACTCTGAAACAGGAGTAGTAGTTGAGGGACTTCCTAATCCACAAATTAAGCTTGGTTCGTGCTGTTACCCTATTCCCGGTGATGAAATTATTGGCTATATAACTAAGGGTAATGGTATTGTTGTTCACCGTTGTGAATGCAATAATTTAAAGAATCTTGGTCATGAAAGAACTATTCATCTAGATTGGGCAACTAATATTTCGCGTAAATATCAAACCTGTATTCGTGTTTCCTCCTCACAAAAGGACACCCTTATTGGTGATTTAATGACCTGCATTAATTCTCTTGGTATGTCAATTGCCTCTATTAATGCGGTTAATACCCCAGACCTTCAGACAATTGTTAAGCTTAAGGTTTTAACTTCTAATATTAACGAGCTTAATAATTTGATTGTTAATATGAAAAAAATCGAAGCTGTTCATAATATTGAAAGGGATAACCAATAATGCGTATTGTAATTCAAAGATGCTACGATGCATCCGTAAGAGTAGATGGAAAAATTGTTGGTCAAATTGATAAGGGCTTTATGATTCTTGTAGGCTTCACTAATGGTGATGATGAATCCGTTTTAAAGAAAATGGCCTATAAGGTGGCTAATATGCGTATTTTTGAGGATGAAAATGGTAAAATGAACAAGGATTTAAGGTCAGTTTCTGGTAGTATTTTATCAATTTCTCAATTTACGCTTTATGCTAATAATAAAAATGGTCATAGGCCAAGCTTTACAGAAGCTCTAGGTTTTGATTTAGCTTCTAAATTATATGACCAATTTAATCAAATTTTAGAAAACGAATATCAAATTAAGGTTGAAAAGGGAATTTTTGGAGCTGACATGAAGGTTAGCTTTACTAATGATGGTCCAGTTACCATTATTTTAGATTCAAATAATATATAGGATGGTATAGCCATTCTATTTTTTAAGAGGTAAAAAATTATGAAAATGTATATGATTTCTTTAGGCTGTGCTAAAAATCAGGTCGATTCAGAGATGATTGTTGGCTTTATGCAGCAGGACAAGGAAAATGTTTTAATAGATAATCCGGCAGATGCGGATTTATTAATGGTTAATACCTGTGCTTTTATTGAATCAGCTCGAGAGGAGGCTATAAATACAATTCTTGATTTAGCTTCCTATAAGAAGAAGGATTCAAAGCTTGTGGTTTTAGGCTGTCTTTCACAGCGCTACAAGGATGAGCTAATTGCTGAGCTTCCTGAGGTTGATTTATTTATTTCAATTAAGGATTATGATAAGATTGCTGAGCTATTAAATGGCTTATTTAATAAGACTATTTTCTCATCTACAGCTCATCTTTCTCATTTAAGAAGAACCTATAAAACTCCACCTTATATGCGTTATATTAGAATTTCTGATGGTTGCTTAAACCGCTGTGCCTTCTGTGCTATTCCTCTAATTAGAGGTCTTTTAAAGAGCCGTACAATTGAGGATATTAAGGCTGAGGTTATGCAGGCTGTTAATGATGGTGTATACGAAATTAATTTAATTAGCCAGGATACAACTAAATATGGTTGGGATTTATATAAGAAGCTTGCTCTTGTAGATCTTTTAAAGGAGCTAGTTTCAATTGAAGGTAACTTTAAAATTAGATTATTATATTTATATCCTGATATTGTAACTGATGAATTAATTGATTTTATTAAGAATAATCCAAAGGTTATGCCTTATTTTGATATTCCTTTACAGCATTCAGAGGATAAGATCTTAAAGCTTATGAAGCGTCGTGGTATGCGTGATTTCTTAGTTGATCTAATTGCTAAAATTAGACGTGAAATTCCTAATGCCATCTTTAGAACAACTATGATTGTAGGCTTCCCACAGGAAACAGAAGAGGACGTTGATTCCTTAATTGAGTTTATGAAGGAAACTAAGTTTGATCGTCTTGGAGTATTTACCTACTCTCCTGAGGAGGGTACGCTTGGTGCGACATATGAGGGTCAAATTTCTGAAGATTCTAAGCAAGAGCGCTTTAACCGTGTTATGGAGGCTCAATTTTATATTTCTCTTGAGCAAAATCGCAAGCAAATTGGAAGTGTGCTTGATGTAATGATTGAAGATTATGATGAGGAATCATTTATGTATACTGGTCGTTCATATGGCTTTGCACCAGATGACATTGATGGGGCTATTTATGTTGCAGCTAAGGAAGAATTAAAGCCAGGCGATGTTATTAAGGTTAAAATTCTAGATGCGGATTCCTATACATTAACAGGTGAGCAAATTGAAGAGAATTAATATTGTCCTATATAGTCCTGAAATTCCTCAAAATACAGGTAATATTATGCGAAGCTGCGTTGGCTTTGATGCTAAGCTTCATCTAATAAAGCCTCTTGGCTTTTCTCTTGATGAGAAGCATTTACGAAGAAGTGCTCTTGATTATTTTGAGTATCTTGACTATGAGGTTTATGAAAATTATGATGATTTTATTAGTAAAAATCCAGATGGTGAGACCTTCTATTTAACTAGATATGGTCATAAATCACCTGCTCAAATTGATTTTAAAGCAGTTGATCCTCAAAAGCCTATCTATATTATGTTTGGAAGAGAATCAACTGGTATTCCTTACGATATTTTGCATGATAATTTAGATCATTGCTTCAGGATCCCTACAACTGATAAGATAAGATCATTAAATTTATCAAATTGTGTAGCAATTATGCTTTATAAGGCAACAAGCGATCTTGATGATAATCCTAATTTAATTAAGCATGAGCCAGATTGCTATAAGGGAGAAAATTTTATTGATAATTGGAAAAAATAAAAGGATGTGTTTTCATGTATTTTGAAACAAAGCTATTAGAATTTAATAAGGTTTTAGAGCAAATAGTTCCTTATTGTCAAACTAATGCTGGTAAAGAAAAAATAAAGGAAATTACGCCATCTGCCTCACTTAGTGTAATTGAGGCTATGCTAAATGAGACGGAAGAAGCCTTTAATGCGATTGTAAGGCTATCAGAAATCCCTCTTGGAGGCTTCAAAAATGTCTATCATCCTTTAATGCGTAGCCAAATTGGTGGCGTTTTAAGCTGTGAGGAGCTTCTTGATTGTGCATCACTGCTTTATACCTGCCGAAATGTTACAAAATATTATAAAGACCTTAGTGGCTTAAAGCTTGACCTTTCAAGCCTCGATAAATATTTTAGCGCTATTAGCTCAAATAAGAAAATAGAAGAGGAAATAAACTCAGCTATTGGACCAGATCTAAAGCTTAATGATAATGCATCAATGGAGCTTTTTAAAATAAGAAGAAGGCTTAAGATGGAGGAAACACATTTAAGAAATTTTATGAATTCCTGCCTTCAATCTAAAGCCTCAATGCTTCAGGAAATGGTTGTAGCATCAAGAGACGGTCATTTAACATTGCCAATTCGTGCTGAATATAAAAATCAAATCAAAGGTATTGTAAGAGACTCATCTGCCTCAGGTACTACCTACTTTATTGAGCCTGAGGAAGCTTATAAGATTACCTGCCAAATTGAAATTATTAAAAATGATGAGAAAAAGGAGGAGGAGCAAATTATTCGTGGTCTTTCTCAGCTTATCGCATTTATTAGCGCAGAAATGCTTGTAAGCCATGAAAATTTATTAGCTCTAGACCTAATATTTGCCAAAGCTAAATACGCTCTTGAGCATAATATGACAAAGCCAATTATTAATGAGGATGGTATTGTTGAAATTAAAAATGGAGCTCACCCTTTAATTGATGAAAGCATTGTTGTAAAAAATGATGTAAGCCTTGGGAAGGACTATGACACCATTATTATTACTGGTCCTAACACGGGTGGTAAGACCGTTCTTTTAAAAATGGTTGGTCTTGTAACCTTGATGATGCAAGCAGGCCTTTATGTTCCTTGTAAGGAAGGTACTAAATTAAATGTCTTTGATAACGTATTTTCCGACATTGGTGATGAGCAATCAATTGAGCAATCGCTTTCAACCTTCTCATCACACATGACTAATATTTCTAATATTGTAAATAAATTTACCTATAATTCCTTAGTTTTACTTGATGAGGTTGGTTCGGGAACGGATCCTAAGGAGGGTGCAAGCCTTGCGATTGCGATTATTGATTATTTCACTAAAAAGGGTGGTCGTGTTATAACCACAACCCACTATTCGGATTTAAAGGCCTTTGCCTATAATAATCCTAAAATTATTAACGCATCAGTTGAATTTAAGGCCGAGGATTTAATGCCTACCTATAAGCTTCAAATTGGTGTTGCTGGTCGTTCAAACGCTATTTTAATTTCTAAAAGATTAGGCCTTAAGGAGGAAATTCTTGATGAGGCAAAGCGTGTCTTTGATGATTCAATGAGTGATACCTCATCATTAATTAATAAAATTGATGAAGAAAATGAGAAAATTAGTAATATTAAGGCTTCCTACGAACATAAAATAAGTGAGTACAATAGACAGCTAGAGGCCTTAAACAAGCAAAAGCATGAGCTTGAGGCTAACTATGATAGCATTATTAAGAAGGCAACAGATGAGGCTAACAAAATCTTACTTGATGCAAAGGAAAAATCTAATGGTATTCTTGAGGAGCTTAATAAGCTTAAGAATGAGGAATACTTCAAAGAGCATAAGCTTGCAAGCGTAAAGCATGATATTTCTAATTTAACAACGCTTAAGAAGGATGAAAATCTATTTGATGATAAAATCATTGTTGGTGATTATGTCTATATTAAGTCATATCAAACAACCGGTGAGGTCCTAAAAATTAAAGGTGATAAATATACTGTTAGAGTCGGAAAGTTTGAAATGAATTTTAATCGTAACGAAATTTCCTTTGATTCTCATAAGAAGGCTCAGCCAATTAAGCCTCCAAAGAAGCCATCTGTGCTTGTAACAAAGACATCAAGTGCTAAAATGACGCTTGATTTAAGAGGATACCGCTATGATGAGGTTAAGCCAGCAGTAGAAAAGTTTATTGATGATGCTTATCTTGCTTCCATGCCCCAGGTAAATATCATTCATGGCTTTGGTACAGGTGCAGTAAGAGAAGCCCTATATAAATATCTTAAGACATCAAGCTATGTTAAGAGCTATCGCTTTGGTGGTGAAGGAGAAGGCCTAAACGGTTGTACTGTTGTATATCTTAAATAAGAGGCTGATAATTTGACCGAATATCCAATCAAGGATTTTACAAGTGGAAGAGCAATTGTATTATTTTACGCTGGTTATCACAATAATTGTAATATTACACTTAATATGCTTACGGATATAGAAAAAAGATATACTAATATTAAATTTATTAAGGTTAATACATCTAAGTATTATAAAATGAAGGAAAAGTTTCAACTACATATTTTACCAGCAATTTTGTATTTTAAGGATGGTATTTTAATTGATAGCGTTAAAGGCTCATTTAATTACCATCAAATTGAAGGAATGATTCAAAGGAGTTAATTATGAAAATTGGACTAATTATACAGGATTTTAACTTTGAGGCTGATTTAAATGAATTTGATTATTTAATAGGTGTTGATAGAGGTGCCTTTATGGCCTATCTTCATAATGTTAAAATTGATCTTGCAATTGGTGATTTTGATTCAATTAGCCCATCAGAGCTTGAAAAAATTAGTAACTATACTAAAATGATTAAGCTTAATCCTATTAAGGACATGACTGATACAGCTGAGGCCATAAGCTATGCCTTTAATTTATCATCAGATGTAACTATGCTTGGAGGAATTGAGGGTAGAAGAATTGAGCATTTTATTGCTAATTTATGTCTACTTAAAAGGTATCCTAAGCTTAAAATTTTGAATCAAAATTCCTTAATTTTCTTAGCAAATAAGGAATCTTGTATGCCATCTAATTATAAATTTGTAAGCTTTTTTGCCCTAGAGGATGTAAAGAATTTATCACTTTCAGGCTTTAAATATAATCTTTCAAATTATAATTTGAAGCAATATGATTCCTTATGCATTTCTAATGAAATTATAGCTAAAAATAATCTCGTTAAATACAGTGATGGTAGCTTAATGGTTATTCTAACTAAGGATGATAAAATATCCTAAAAAATTGTCTATAAGGCTTGCATAATAGTTCAAAAAGATATAAACTATATATGGTGTTGCAATGGGGAGCCGTTTGGCTGAGAGGTTATTTAGTTAACGACCCAAGAACCTGATCTAGGTAATGCTAGCGTAGGTATTGGTTACATTATTTTTAGGAATTTATATTTTTATATGTTCATAATTACAATGTTTTTAATTCTTCTAGTATTGCTAGAAGAATTTTTTTATTATTCAAAGGAGCGTTAAAATGAAAAAAAACAAATTAACAATTAGAGTTGCAACAGAAATTGCTATTTTCGCAGCTCTAGCCTTCGCTCTTGATGCTATTCAGGGCGGAATTTTTAAGGGAGTTTTCCCTTCAGGTGGTTCAATTGGCTTTGGAATGCTGCCAATTCTTGTAATTGCATATCGAAGAGGCTTTGTACCAGGAATTATATGTGGCTTTATTGTAAGCTTTATTCAAATGCTTGGAGGAATTTATGTTATCAATGGCTCATCATTTGATAATAGCTTTTTACAGGTAATGGGACCATTTTTACAAATTATTCTTGATTATATTTTAGCCTATACTGTAGTAGGCTTTGCAGGCGTATTTTCAAAGTCATTTAAGGAAGCAAACTCAAAGGGTAAAAAGGTAGGCTATATTTTATTAGGATCTATTTTAGGAGGCCTTTTAAAATATGCATGTCATGTTATTTCTGGAGGATTATTCTGGTTAAATAGTGGTGCTAAATTCTGGGGTATCGCTGATGATTCTTGGATTTATTCTTTCGTATATAATGGTGCATATTGTATCCCTAATATTATAATTTGTGGAGCAGTAATGGTTATATTTGCTTTATATTATGATAAGGTTTTATTCCCTGCTGATATAAGCGAAGTTACAAAGGAGGACTAATTAAATGAAAAAGAGTATATTATACACATCACTTGGTGCCTTTGTGGTTATCACCTTTCTTATAAAAATCATTTTATCATTTTCAAAATATAATGATGGATTTGGTACATCAATTGAAATAGATGAGGAAGCTTTAGTATTTTTTGTGGCTGGGGTTTTTATTCTTATAGGTGGGGTTT
>URFB01000017.1 GCA_900547045.1 uncultured Mollicutes bacterium | reverse complement strand
TTGGATTTTTCAATTTTAATCTTGTTGATTTTATTTTTAACACCGGTTCAGTTATGTCTCGTATCATTTATTCTGTTGTTGGAATTTGTGCTATTTTCAATATATTGATCTTTTTCTTTAGGATTGATAAGAAAGACGATATGTAAAAAAATGTCTATCACATGATAGACATTTATTCTTTCTTGGAGTCTCTTATTTCATCGGCCATTTCCTTTATTTTTCTAAAACGATGATTAAGAACTGATTTAGTAATCATTTCTCCATAGTCATTATTTAAAATTTCTAAAAGCTCCTTAAATGAGGAATCAGGATTTTCCTTTCTTACCTTCATAATAAGTAAAATTTTGGGATCCATTTTCTCAAGAGGATAATTATATTCAAGGCACTGAATATTAGCAAGCTGCTGCTTGGCTGCGTCAAGGGTCTTAAAGCCATTAGCAATTTCACTATTAACCTTACGATTTAAATCATTCTTAAATTCTCTTTGAATTTGAAGCTCCTCAAGCTTAAAAACCATTTGGCTTACACCAATGATTCTTAGAAAATCTGCAATTGAACCTATTTCTTTAATATAAATAATAATATCATTTCTTCTTTTTGACATTTTAGCATTTAAATCAAAGCTGTTCATAAGACGCTGAATATAGACCGCTTCCGTATCATTTCTTGTAGCTATCTCAAGATGATAATCACTTTTTGAAGGATCATTTACTGAACCACGAGCTAAAAAGGCTCCTCTTAAATAGCTTTTCCTGCAGCATTCACGTGATTCATAATCAGCGTGATTAGGTGATTCATTTAAAAATAAATTCATCTCATTAATAATCGTTTCACATTGACTATTAACAACAACCTCATAGGTTTTCTTTTTTAAAAATCTTGTAGCCTCCTTGGTTAAAAGATTCATTTTTGGGTCATATAAATCCTTAATTAGACGCATGAAATAAACTGCCACATGACTATTAGCACTTTGAAAAACAATTTCAAACTGACCATTCGTTCTTACAATTTCACTATTTAATCTAAGCATCGCCTCAAGGGAGGCCATTTTACAATGGCCAGGCATTTCCTTGATGGTTGAGGCCTCATCCTTACAATCAGATGCAAATGACATGTTCCTATTCTCCTAAAATCGAAATTATACTCAATAAATCCTTAACACAATAATTAGGGTTAAGCTTTTCACATTCTTCAAACTTTTCTGAGTACATCACATCACATGTTTTAACGTGAGCATTAATGCCAGCCTCAATATCAGATGGATTATCCCCAACATATAAAACATTAGCCTCAGGCTTTAAAATCTCAAGCGCCTTTAAAATGCCATCTGGAGCTGGTTTAGGATTTTCAACCTCGTCGCCTCCTAAAATAACATCAAAATATTTAGCCATATCATACAAATCAAGGCCAAGCAAAATAGTATCCTTCCTCTTTGATGATACAACACCAAGCTTATATCCCTTACGGTGAAGAGTCTTTAGCATATCAACCGCACCATCAAAGGGCTTAATATTTTCTTTAGTATGATTTTCCTCATTATATTTTTTATAATAGCTAATCATTTCTTCAATTTGCGCCTCATCAGAAGAATATCTGCTAAAGGTATCGTGAAGCGTTGGTCCAAAGAAGGAAGAAAGCTCCTCATCTGTTAGATTATGCTTAGGGAAGAAACGCTGGAAGGTATAAATAAAGCTTTTATCAATTAAAGGCTTAGTATCTAGTAGTGTTCCATCTAAATCAAATAAAACAGTATCAATACGGTTTTTCTTAACCGCATTTAAAATATCCTGATAATAATCCTGAGGTCCAAACTTCCTCTTTAAAATAAGGAATAAAAGACCAAGAGCAATAAAGATAGCACTTAATAAAATAGATACATAAACGCCACCAATCATTAATACCTCATTTGCACCTGATTTAGATCTAAGGGTCTCCGTGATAATTCTTACCATACCATACCAGCAAAGATATGCCCCCATTAAATCACCTGATTTAAGTTTCTTAAATTTTCTTCTTAAAACAAGCATTATAATAGCACCAAGTAAATTAAGGCTTCCTTCATAAAGGAAGGTTGGATGACGATATTTACCTGAAATATACATATTATCCGTAATAAACCTTGGAAGTAAGACCTTAAATAAGGCAACATTTTTAATTTCAGGACCATATAGCTCCTTATTAAAGAAATTACCCCAACGACCAAATACTTGGGCAATCAGTAAAGCAGGTGCGATAATATCAATTACACGATAAAGAGGCATTTTTTTATGTCTACACCAAAAATAGACCACAATCATCGCTACAATGACGCCACCTTGAATTCCAAGACCAGCAAGACCACCATCAAGACCTATTATTTTTGAGAAGGTCCAGCCCTCATCTAAATTAAATAAAATATACCAAAGCCTAGCACCTACTATTGCTAAAGGTACAGTTATAATTACACCATAATAAATGAAATCAGAATAAATTCCTAGCCTCTTCCCCTCTCGAATCATCATAAACACACCCACGATAATTCCCATTAGAATACATATTGCATATAATCTAATTCCAAATATTGATAATCCTGCTTCAAATAATGCCATTATTCATCCTCTCCTTGTCCTTTTGCAAGGGCATTTACAGATTCTGTAAATTCACGTGCTGAATTAATTCCAAAATATTTAAGCTTTTCATTTAAGGCTGCACTTTCTACTAAAAGTGCAGTGTTTCGTCCAGCAAGAACCGGAATAACTACCTTAGGAATTTCCGTATTAAAGTACTTAGTTGTTTGCGTCTCAAGGCCTAGACGATCATAATATTTGCCATCCTCCCATTTTTCAAGCTCAACGACAAGCTTAATCTTTTTTGATTCACGGAAGGCCCCTGCACCAAATAAACGCAAAACATCAACAATACCAATTCCTCTTATTTCAATATAACGCTCTAAAATCTTAGGAGCGGTACCAATTAAGGAACCAGGTTCAGATTCATAAACATCAACACGGTCATCCGAAATAAGCGGATGGCCACGTCTTATACGCTCAAGAGCGGCTTCTGATTTACCAATTCCACTCTTACCCATAATTAGCGTACCCATTCCATTGATATCCATTAAAACACCATGAACAGTTTGTCTTTCCGCTAAAGTAGCCTGTAAATAATTATATAGCTTTGAAGAAATTGCGGTTGTACGAAGGTTAGATTTTAAAACTGGTGTTTTATATTCATTTCCAAACTCCACAAAATAGGAAGGTATTTGCACATTAACAGAGCAAATAATACAAGGTAGCTGCTGGCGAAAAATATACTTAACTCTTGTTTTAGCAACCTCAAGATCAAGCTTATTTAAAAAGGAAATTTCCTTACTACCAATTAAGAAAACACGACCAGCCTGGAAGAAATCATAAAATCCTGCAAATTCTAGGCCTGGTCTTTCAACGTTTTGGTCAGCAATAGTATTATCAGTTCCCTCTTGACCTGCAACTAACTCTAAATTTAAATCCTTAACTAATTTTTTTACCTTAATAAACATTTTATTACCTCATCATTCTTATCAAATTAATCTTTGTATACGAAATAGCTAGCATTTCATAAATTGCTTGCGCAATCAAATAAAAAATTATTATGTCAACAAAAGATGTAAAATGAAACATCATTCTTAAATTAGAAAATAGATATGTACCTAGGATAAAAAGCATTGCAAGATAAATTGTAACGCTCATTCTTTGAGCTATATTATTAAATAGCTTTAATATAACACGAATAATTGATTTAAAAAGACTAAGACCTAAAATTAGGTATAGGGCATGAAGCTTAGTTACCGTAATGTAATTATAAAGCACACCATAGGCCAAATATAGGGCAACAAAATTAAATATAAGGCTTATAAAAAAACCATTAACTCTTGCTAAAGCAGTTGGACCTCTTTTAGCCTTAAGACCGATTGCCTTAATAAGATTAGCCACCTGCTCCCTTTCCTCATCTGACATATTTGCTGAGGCTTCAAGCTCTTTTTCTAAATCATCAAGCTCCCTGTCAATTTCATCATTTTCTTTTTCTTTCTCTTCTAATTTTTTTTCATCTTGTTTCATAACTACTACCTTTTCTTTTAATCAATTATAGCACATTGATGCTTAATAATCTATTTAAAAACACGACAGGCCTTAACTGCTAATTTCCACCTTGCATATTTTTCTTCTCTTTCTTCCTTTGAGATGATAGGATAGAACATTTTTATCGTTTGATTTAAATTTCTAATCTCATCATAGCTTTTAAAAAAGCCAGTATAAAGTCCTGCCATATAGCAAGCACCAAGAGCCGTCGTTTCTACCTGACGAGGTCTTTTAATAACGCTTTGCAAAATATCGGCTTGAAACTGTAGCAAATAATCATTAAATGATGCTCCACCATCAACAGAAAGCGAAAGGCTATTAATATTAGCCTCGCTTGCCATAACGTTAAAAACATCTAGAGCCTCAAAGGCAATACTTTCTAAAGTAGCCTTAATGATATCATCCTGATTAGTATCAAGCGTAAGACCAAACATCGCACCTCTTACATCATTATCCCAGTAGGGTGTACCCATTCCTACAAAGGAAGGTACAACAATCAAATCATTATTTTTTGATTTACGAGCACGCTCATCGGTTTCCTTCGAATTTTCAATTATTCTTAAAGAATCCCTTAGCCATTTAACAGCTGCACCAGCAATAAATACTGAGCCCTCAAGAGCATAGCTAGGCTTTCCATCAATTAGGGAAGCAACAGTTGTTAAAAGACCATTTTTAGCCATAATGGGCTTCCCTCCAATATTTAGGAGCATAAAACAGCCTGTACCATAGGTATTTTTTATTTCCCCCGGATTAAAGGCACAATGTCCAAACAAGGAAGCCTGCTGGTCACCAATCATAGCACAAATTGGAATATCAATGCCATTAATATTAGCATAACCAAAATTGTCCGCCGAATTCATAACCTGAGGCAAGCTTGATTTTTTTACATTAAATAAAGCCAAAAGCTCATCATCATAGGAAAGGGTATGAATATTAAAAAGCATGGTTCTTGAAGCGTTAGTCGCGTCCGTTTTAAATGACGCCCCATTGGTTAATCGATATAAAATGTAGCTATCCATTGTACCAAATAAAACCTTTTTTTCATCATTTAAGGCTTTAATATTAGGATTATTCTCAATTAAATATTTGATTTTAGAGGCTGAAAAATAAGGATTAATATGAAGTCCTGTTTTTTGATAAATCATATCCTCAAAGCCTGCTTCAATTAAATCATCACATATTTTTTGGCTTTGACGAGACTGCCAGCAAATAGCATTCGCAAGCGGCTTGCCGGAAAAGTCAAAGGCGACGGTTGTCTCACGTTGATTTGTAATCGCAATTGAATCAATTTCCTTAGGATCAACCGATGAATTTATAATGACATTTTTAATACACTCAAGTACAGTTTGGTATATTTCATCTGCATTATGCTCAACATAGCCACTCTTTTGACAAATTTGCGTAAATTCCATTTGATAAATACCAATTGTATTAGCCTTATGGTCAAATAAAATCGCCCTGGTTGAGGTTGTTCCCTGATCAATTGTAAGTATATATTTTTTCATTTCATCACCAGCCTAATAGATATGTGTGTATTTTACCACAATTATACAAATAAAAAAAGCCCGAAGGCTTTTTCTTAATCAATCCATATAACTGGCTTATCGAGCAAGATACAAACAAGATCAACTATCCATAGTATAAAGAAACCACCACATAGTAATAGCAAAATTGCTAGAACGATTCCTAATACATCCTTTTTAGCAACAGAGCGGCATAGACGATAAATGTTTGTTAAAATTCCCCAAATAAGGGTACCTAAAAATCTTACAATTTTAGGGAGTCCATCAATTGCTTTAATTAAATCATTCATTTTTCTCTTTCCTCCTACTAGCTATAGTATAGCACAAAAACTTAGCTTAGCTTCTGTTTTTATCTTCTTTTTTTGACAAAAAAACAAAGAGCCATTCATAAAAACAGCTTACGATCGCCGTTGCAAGAAAAACAACATACCAAGATGTTATAATAGGAACTCCTTTTATTAAAGGTGTCCCAATTCGCATAGCGCCCTTTATGCCTAAAGCATCAATTAAAAAGACACCATATGCTATATAAAAGGTCATCGTAATTGTTAGGTATTTAAGCTTAGATCTTGATGGACTAATGTATCCGATCATCATTACTATTACTAGCCAATTAAAATTGAATGCTGAATCAATCCCGTAATTGACCTAAGCCAAAAGAAAGGCTGTATTTTCAAAAAAATCGGATAAAAGATTTTAATAAGGCGTTCACTTCTTTTAATACCCTTAATTCTAATATATAAAATCGTCCCTACTAAAATAGCTAAAGGTAGGGCCACATAAATTATATGGGGAAGCTTATATAATTCACTTAGTATCATAGCTTATTTTTCCTCTTCATCCATTGAAATAGAATTCATAAGCTTGGATTTTGTAAGCTTTTTATCAATTAGATAAATAATAAAGAAAATGGTAATACCTACTAGAGTAATCATTAAATCCTCCATTGTATCCGCCACTGGGCTCTTACCAAGGGCAATTGACTCCTCTACTCTTTGTGAATCAAGACCAAGCCAGGTATCTCCTAAATATTCAAAAATCTCCCATAGAGCTCCAATGCCCATACCAAAGCCTATAATGTAGGTTGACATTAATAGGCCATTGGTTCTTTTTCCATAGCAAATACTAAAGATATAATAGGCAACAAAGCTTATTAGTAATCCAAAGAAGCCATGTAAATAAATATCCCACCAGCTAATTAAATCATAAAAATTAAAGACAGAGCCTAAAACCGTCGCGCCAAAAATATGATATGTAATAATAGCGGTTAGGGTTTGCGGAAATCTTTTTTTAAATACAATTTCATAAATAGGAATCAAAAAAATTAATGCATGTGAGCCCACAGACTGTAGCATTGTTATAAAGCTAAAGCCATTGATAATGCTATGAATAGTAAAGCATATTACTGCTAGCATAAAGCCTATAGAGGGAATTAAGAATCTTTTAAGCTTCATTTATTTTAAGTACTCCTTTAAATATTTACCTGTAAAGCTTCTTTCTTCCTTAACTAAGCCCTCAGGTGTTCCTTGGTATAATATCTCTCCACCACGGCATCCTCCCTCAGGACCCAAATCAATAATATAATCCGCAAGCTTAATGACATCTAGATTATGCTCAATAATTACAATTGTCGCACCCTGGTCACGCATTCTTAAAATAACCTTCATTAAATGATTAATATCGTCAATATGAAGTCCGGTTGTTGGTTCGTCCATTACATATAAGGTCTTAGAAGTAATTTTAGAATGAAGCTCATAGGCAAGCTTAACACGTTGAGCCTCACCACCAGATAGGGTTGTAGATGATTGACCAAGCTTAATATAGCCCAAGCCTACATCAAGCATTGTTTGAAGCTTATCCTTAATTCTTGGAATTGAATCAAAGAATTCATAGGCCTCCTTGACAGTCATATCAAGCACCTGGGCAATATTTTTACCCTTAAAGGTACAATCAAGGGTTTCACTATTATATCTTGTACCATTACATGCCTCACAAGGTACATATACATCTGGTAAAAATTGCATCGAAATACGCTTTACACCATCACCCCAGCAGGATTCACAGCGTCCTCCCTTAATATTAAAGGAAAATCTTCCTTTATCGTATCCACGCATTTTAGCTACATTAGTTTGACTAAATAAATCTCTAATATCATCAAATACACCTGTATAGGTAGCTGGATTTGATCTTGGTGTACGACCAATTGGGGCCTGGGAAATTTGAATTACACGATCAATGTTTTCAAGGCCCTTAATTTCCTTGCATTTACCTGGATAAACCTTACGGGCCTTATAAAGCTTTACATATAAATTTTTATATAAAACCTCATTTACTAAGGATGATTTACCACTACCAGATACACCGGTAACTAGAGTTAAGGTACCAAGAGAAATTTTAGCATTTACCTTTTTAAGGTTATGAGCCTCTGCTCCCCTAATTTCGATAAACTTACCATTTCCCTTATATCTTTCCTTAGGAAGCTCAATCCTCTTTTTACCACTTAAATATTGACCTGTAATACTATTAGGATTAGCCATAACCTCCTCTGGTGTACCAGCCGCTACGACCTCTCCTCCTAAATCACCAGCTCCCGGACCAATATCTACTAAATAATCGGACTGTAGCATAGTATCACTATCATGCTCAACGACAATTAGAGTATTACCTAAATCACGCATTTCCTTTAGGGTATCAATTAAACGCTGATTGTCTCTTTGATGAAGACCAATTGATGGTTCATCAAGAACATAAAGGACACCAGTAAGCTGAGAACCAATTTGGGTTGCAAGTCTAATTCTTTGAGCCTCACCACCAGATAAGGTATCAGCTCCACGAGCAAGCGTTAAATATTCAAGTCCAACATTTTGAAGGAAATGAAGACGGTCCTTTATTTCCTTAATACATTGGTGAGCAATTTGCTCATCAGTTTTATTAAGCTTAATCGTATCAAAGAATTGATATAAATCCTCAATGGACATTTGGCATAAATCATCAATTGATTTACCATCAATTAAAATAGATAAGACCGCTTTATTTAAACGAGCCCCATGGCATGTTTGACACTCACATTCAACCATGTAGCCCTCAATCCACTCTCTTATCCAATCGGAATTAGTTTCAAGATAACGACGACGGAAATTAGTAATTACACCCTCATAATAATCAATCTTATCATGAACACGTCCACTTGATGACTTCATCTTAAAATCAATCTTATCAGGTGAACCATAAAGAACAATTTTTCTTTGTTTCAATGGAAGGTCAACAAACTTCGCCTTCATATCAATCTTATAATGCTCGCAGGTTTGCTTAAGCTCCGCATTAGTTAAATTATCCTTTTCCTGATTCTTATAAGGAAGGATAGCTCCATCCTCAATGGATTTTTCACCATCAACAACTAAATCCTCAGATACCTCAAGACGGTGTCCTAAGCCATTACATTCAGGACAAGCCCCAAGAGGGGAGTTAAATGAAAATAAGCGAGGCTCAATCTTAGGCATTGTAAAGCCACATTCCTTACAAGCATAATGCTCAGATAAAAATAGTTCAGTATCATCATATAAAACCTTTACAAAGCCTCCGGAAATCTTTAAAGCAATTTCTAAAGCCTCACTTACACGGTCCTTTATTCCTTCTTTCATCACAAAGCGTGATACAACAATATCAATATTATGCTCCTTGTTCTTATCAAGCTTAATTTCATCCTCAAGGGACATAATCTCGCCATCAACACGCGCTCTTATAAAGCCCTCATGAAGATATTTTTCAAAAACAGCCTTATGCTCACCCTTTGCGTGCATAATAACAGGTGTAAGCACCCATACCTTAGCACCCTCATGCAAGGCTAAAACCTTTTTAAGCATTTCCTCCTTTGTATCACCCTGAATAGGAATATGGTGATTAGGACAATATGGTACACCAATTTTAGCATATAAAAGTCTTAAAAAGTCATAAACCTCGGTAACCGTACCAACGGTTGAACGGGGATTCTTACTAGTTGATTTTTGATCAATTGAAATAGCAGGTGAAAGTCCCTCAATAGAATCAACATCAGGCTTTTCGCTACCACCTAAAAATTGTCTAGCATAGGGTGATAATGACTCAATAAAACGACGCTCACCCTCCTTAAAAATAGTATCAAAGGCAAGAGAAGATTTTCCACTTCCTGAAAGCCCTGTCAAAACGACAAGCTTATTTTTAGGAAGGGTTAATGATATATTTTTTAAATTATTTTCCCTCGCACCTTTAATTATTAACTTATCCATAAAATCACTCCTTCGAGTCCTCTATAATTTGCATAAATGCATCCTCATTCATTATTTCAATACCAAGCTCACGCGCCTTAGTAAGCTTAGAGCCTGCCGCTTCACCAGCAATAACAATATTGGTATTTTTAGATACACTATCAACTGTTTTTCCACCAAGGGATTCAATAATTTTTTTAGCCTCACTACGCTCAAAATGAGCAAGGGAGCCCGTCAATACAATCTTTTTACCTGTAAAATAAGATTCCTTAGCCTCAACAACATTTTCGGTCATTTTAAGACCAAGCTCCTTAAGACGGCTAATTAAGGCAAGATTATCACCATTTCTAAAATATGAATCAATTTCGGAAGCAATAACCTCACCAATATCATCAATTTGACGCATTTGTTCATACCCTGCAGCTATAATAGCGTCCATTGATTTATAATGATTAGCTAAAATTCTTGAAACCTTAGCCCCACAATGTCTAATTCCAAGTCCAAAAAGTAAGCGTGATAAATCCTGAGTCTTCGATTCTTCAATAGCATTTAATAGCTTATCAATACTTTTTTGACCCATCCTTTCAAGTGCTTCAAGCTCAAGACGATGATTCTTAAGCGTAAAAATATCTGGTATATTTTGAATTAGCTTGTTCTCATATAGGCTTCTTACAAGCTTCTCTCCTAATGTATCAATATCATAGGCTGGCTTAGATGCAAAATGAATAAGACTATTAATTCGCTTTTCATCGCATAGAGGGTTAACACAATAATAATCAGCTTCCCCTGGCTTTCTTTCAAGCGGCATATGGCAGCACGGACATTCCTTAATCATAACAAAAGGCTTTGCATCAGTACCACGTTCTTCTGAAATAGCCTTTACAACCTCTGGAATAACATCTCCAGCTTTTTGTATTAATATATGGTCACCTATTTTTAATCCTTTTTCTTTTATAAAATCTTCATTATGAAGTGTTGCACGAGATATAACAGAGCCTTGTACTAAAACTGGCTTGAAGCAAGCAACTGGTGTAATATTTCCGGTTCTTCCAACTTGGAAAACTATATCATTTAGCTTAGTATGAACCTCAACCGGTGGGAATTTATACGCAATAGCCCATTTAGGATATTTAGCAGTAACACCTATTTCATCATGTGATGTAAAATCATTAACCTTAAGAACAATTCCATCAATATCATAAGGAAGCTCATCACGAATTTGTCCCATTTCTTCAATATAAGAAATAACCTCATCAATATTCTTGCATAACCTAAAATTAGGGTTTACCTTAAAGCCTAACTCCTTCATTTTGCATAACGCATCATATTGATTGTTTACATCAATACCAGATGTTGCATAATAAAGGAAAACATCTAGATTTCTTTTAGCAGTAACCTTAGGATCTAGCTGACGAATAGAGCCTGCTGCGGCATTTCTACAGTTGGCAAAAAGCTCCTCTTCATTTTCTTCACGCTCTAAATTAAGCTTTATTAAGCTCTTTTTAGGCATAAAAATTTCTCCTCTCACCTCTGCTGTAAGGGATGTATTTAAGGTTAAAGGAATTGATTTAATCGTTTTAGCATTACTTGTAATATTTTCACCCTTTACACCATTACCACGCGTAGCAGCCCTGACTAAACGGCCATTTTCATATTTTAATGAAACTGAAAGGCCATCAATTTTAAGCTCACAAACATACTGGGCATTAGGGCTTATCTTACGAACACGCTCATCAAATTCTCTTAGCTCATCATAGCTAAATGCATCGGCTAAACTCATCATTGGCACATCATGAATAACAGATTCGAATTTCTTTAAAGCCTCACCTCCAACACGTGAGGTTGGCGAATTAGGATTTTTATATTCAGGATGCAACTCCTCAAGACGAGTAAGTTCAACCATTAGCTTATCATATTCATAATCCTCCATTGTTGGATTATCTAACACATAATAATCATTATTTGCTTTATCAAGAATTCTTACTAATTCTTCCATTCGTTCTTTATCATTCATATAATCACCTATTTCAAAAACTATTTATATTCTACCACAATTTCATTTCTTTTAATATTGTTGTTTAATTTTTTTGTTTTTGCTATAATATAGCAAAAGGTGATAATTATGGAACGTGTCGCAGTAGATGTATCTAAACAGCAAATAAAAGGAATAAAATCTGATATATCATTTAAGGCTTATGCCAAAGAAATAACCGTAATTTTGTCACCAGATAGTGCCTTTATCCATTCGCTTTTTCATAAGCTATTATTACCTA
>URFB01000016.1 GCA_900547045.1 uncultured Mollicutes bacterium | reverse complement strand
ATGGTGATTCAATAAATATAGGATTTAAGGAAAAATAGAAGGTGATTTGATGAGATTAGCGATAATTGGTGGTGGAGCTTCAGGGTTAATGTGTGCAAGCTTCCTTAAAAGAAATAATAGTCGGCTTGATATTACAATTTATGAAAGAAACAAGGGGCTAGGAAGGAAAATACTTGCGAGTGGAAATGGTAAATGTAATTTTATGAATTATAAAGCAAGTATTTATGATTATAATCATCCGGAATTTGTCTCAATGCTATTTAAGCAAACAAGCAAGGATGAGGTTTTAAATTATTTTTCAAGCCTGGGACTTCTTTTTAAATTTGATGATGAGGGAAGAATGTACCCGCAAACTGAATCATCGGATACGATTTTAAAACTTTTAACTGATGATTTGAAAAATATTAATATTAAGCTTGATAGTGAAGTTTTTTCACTTGAATATAAAAATGATAAAGTTATCATTAATCATAATGATAGCTATGATTATGCTATATTAGCCTCAGGCTCATCAGCCGGTATTTTAGCTAATAAGGCTAAAAACATTTATAGCTATTATGATAGTCTTAGCCTAAAGAAGGAAGCCTTAAGCCCTGTTCTTGTAGGCTTTAGGCTTAAGGAGGATGTATCTGCCTTACAGGGATACCGTACTAAATGTAAAATAAGCTATGAGGCAGAAGGCTTATACGAGGAAAAGGGAGAGGTTATTTTTAAGGCGGATGGAATATCAGGAATATGCATTATGAATGCATCAAGATATTTTTTAGAAAATGCCCTTTTAAAAATTGACCTATACCCTGGTGCTAGTAAGGAAGAAATAGAATATGCCCTAAATGCGAGAAAAAGAGCTAATAATGATCCTCATTACTATCTTGATGGTATTTGCCATCCTAAAATGATTGATTATTTAATTAAAAATAAAATAACAGACCCTGCATTAGTATCAGGCTTACTAAAGTGCTTTATTCTTACGACCAAGAGTACCTATGATATTTCAGATGCTCAGGTATTAAGAGGAGGAATTTCCTTAGAGGAGGTATCATCAAGCCTAAGCCTAAAAAAATATCCCCATTTGTTTGTAACAGGTGAGGCGATGGATATTGATGGTATGTGTGGGGGCTATAACCTACTTTTTGCGTTTTTATGTGGAATGCATGTGGGAAAGGAATTGATTAAAATTGAAAATAAAAATAACTAATGTTCATCTAAGCCCTAAGGATAAGATTTCTCATTTAGCGCTTATTGCGCGTGAATTAAAAATAAATAAAGAAAAAATTAAAAGCCTTAATTTAGTATCACAATCAATTGATGCGAGAAAAAAGGATAATATTTTTTATGTTTTAAGCTTTATTGCGGAAGGTGACTTTGATAATAAGGTTTTAAAAAATAAGCATGTAGCTAAATACGAAAACAAGCCTATAAGAATGAAATATACAAGCTTTGAGGGGAAATATCGTCCCATTATTGTTGGCTTTGGTCCGGCAGGAATCTTTGCAGCGCTTTATCTTACAAGATGTGGGGCTAAACCTGTTATTCTTGAAAGAGGAGCCAGTATGGATGAAAGAGTATCAGCTGTTGAGGAATTTTTAAAGCATAAGAGGCTAAATCCTGATTCAAACATTCAGTTTGGTGAGGGCGGAGCGGGAACATTCTCAGATGGCAAGCTTCAAACAAATGCCAATGATCCTTTGATTTCCTATATTTTAAATGAATTTGTTCGCTATGGTGCTCCTAAGGATATAATTTATGAGGCGATGCCTCATATTGGTACTGACAATTTACGATTTGTTATTAAAAATATGCGTCAGGATATGGAACAAAGAGGAGCTAGCTTTTATTTTAATACGAAGCTTAAGGATATTGGATTTGAAGAGGATGGTGTTCTTGCCATTACCGATACAATGTCAATTAAAACCAGTCATTTAATTTTAGGACTTGGTCATAGTGCACGTGACACCTTCAAAATGCTTGATGCTCATAATATTAAAATGGAGCCTAAAAGCTTTTCAATGGGAGTAAGAATTGAGCATAAAAGAGAATTTATTAATAGGATGCAATATGGTGATTTTGCACCATATTTACCAGCTGCCTCATATAAAAGCGCTGTTCATCTAGAAAACGGAAGAAGCCTTTATAGCTTCTGTATGTGTCCAGGTGGTGAGGTTATGGCCTCAGCTAGTGAGGAAGGTACCATTGTAACTAACGGTATGAGCTATTATAGCCGAGATAAGGATAATTCTAATGCGGCTTTACTGGTTAACGTAGAACCTAAGGATTTCTATAAATCATCAGTTCTTGATGGCCTTGATTATCAGGAATATTATGAAAGACAAGCCTTTAATTTAGCAGGAGATTATAGAGCACCAGCTAATTTAATGAAGGAATTTTTAGAAGGAAAGGTAGCTTCAGCCCTAAGAAGTGTTGTACCAAGCTATCCTCATGGGGTAAAGCTATGCTCATTTAAGGGTATTTTACCAGACTACATTATTGATACCATTAGGGATGGACTTATTTTAATGGATAAAAAGCTTCACGGCTTTTACCATCCTGATGCGGTACTTACGGGAATTGAATCAAGAAGCTCATGCCCGCTTCGAATTTTAAGAGATGATATGGGAGTTACCTCAAACTTTTTATATCCTATTGGAGAGGGTGCTGGCTATGCTGGAGGTATTACAACTGCCGCACTTGATGGCTTAAAATGCGCAATGAAAATTGTTGGAGATTATCAGAAAAATAAATATTGAAATTTAAAGGATCTCGTTTTATAATCAAATCGAAAGGGTGATTTGATGTCAGAAATTACAAAAAAAGCATTAGTTTCATCGCTTGTAGCTCTATGTGATGAAAAGAAGCTTAATAAAATTACTATTAATGATATCGTAAATAAATGTGGTGTTAATAGAAATACCTTCTATTATCATTTTGCAGATATATATGATTTGCTCGATTATATGTTTAAAAGTGAATATGATGATTTTATTAAGAATATAAAATCATATAGTGATTTAGGTAAAGGAATTACCCTTGTTATAAAAGAGGTTTCAAAATATAAAAATTTGATAACTAATGTTTATAATTCAATAAATAGAGAGCAATTAGAAAAATACCTTTATTCAGTTAATGCTAAGCTCTTTAAAGGATATATTACAGAAACTCATGCCCTTGAAATTTTAAGTCAAGAGGATATGTCTATTGTTGAGGCGTATTTCAAATGTGGAATAACCGGCCTTGTATTAAATTGGATTGAAAGAGGAATGCCAGGCGAAATGTCACACCTTTCAAATCAATTAATCAGGCTTACCGAATCAACAATTGTAGGTATTAAGGAAAATATGGAGGTAAAGAAATGTTAGATAAAGAGGAATTTAAATTACATCGTGAAAAGATAATGGAAAATGTGGCAAATAAGGCGGTTATGGTTTTATTTGCAAGACGTCCAAGTGAATTTAAGTCCTTACCTGATAAAAATTTTTATTATGCAACAGGTATTAAGGAAAATGATGATATTGTATTCATTGTTAAAGGCAATGATAAGGTAGAAACAACCATTTTAGTTTCTGAATATGATGAATTCAAGGCTAAATGGGTTGGCTGTGGAATGACTAAGGAAGAAGCTATTGTCATTTCGGGAGCTGATAGTGCAAGCTACCTTAATAATTTCGATACAATTTTAAATAATTATATTGGTCTTGGTTATGATTTATATTTTGATTTTGATGATGCTAATATGTCATCAAATGAGGTATCTGAGTTAAATGGTCTTGTAGCTAAAATTAAGAGTAAATATCCTTATGTAGCAATTAAGAATGCAAGACCTTATCTAAGAACTGCTCGTACTATTAAAACAGCAAATGAGATTTTAGAAATTAAGGCGGCAATTGAGGCTACTCGTCATGGTATTGAGGCTTTAATGCATAATGCGAATGATGGTCTTTATGAGTATCAGCTTGAATCATATTTTGACCAACAGGTTAAGTATTATGGCGCAGATGGCTATTCATTTAATACGATTGCAGCCTCAGGTAAGAATTCATGCTGCCTACACTATAGTCAAAATAATAGCGTAATGCATGATGGAGATTTAATTTTATTTGACTTAGGATCAACTAATAATGTATATTGTGCGGATATTTCAAGAACCTTCCCTGTAAATGGAAAATTTAGCCCAAGACAAAAAGAAATCTATGAAATTGTTTTAAAGGGTCAAAAGCTAATTTTTGATTCAATTAGGCCAGGTCTTACGACAAGAGATTTAAATAAGATCTTAGTTGATTTTTATAAGGTAGAGCTTAAGCGTATTGGCTTAATTAAGGAGGATAGCGAGGTTAAAAAGTATTATTTCCACGGTGTATCTCACCATTTAGGCCTTGATTGTCACGACCTTTGTGATTACACACCTCTTAAGGCTGGTAGTGTTATTTCTAATGAACCAGGTCTTTATATTCCTGAGGAAAATATCGGAATTAGAATTGAGGATGATGTTTTAGTTACCGAAAATGGCTGTGAGAATTTATCAAGGTCAATTATTAAAGAAATTGCTGATATTGAAGCGTTTATGAAAAAATAAATATTAGATTCATTGGCTTTAAGGCTAATGAATCTTTTTTTTAAAAAATATATAATAAGAAATTAAGGCTTACATATAATTGATTCGTTTAAAAAAATAATCAAAAGCTAAAAAAATATGGTATAATAATACTCAGAAGGTTGAGGCTGATATTATGGCAAAATTAAAAGAATTTCGAATTGATGCATTTTCATATCCTATGAATTCAACCCATTTAATTATAAGTGGGAAAGGCGATGTAAAAAGCTTTTCAGGTATGAATGTGAAAATTACAAAGATAAAAAAACTTCAATCATTTTTACAAGCCTTAGATGGTGCTCTAATTTTAGATTTTAAGGCCTTAGGTAAATATAAGGATGCTCAAAATCATTATCATATTTCTATTATCTATGATGATGATACCGAGGAGTCACATTATTACGTTGATAATCTTGTTAAAAATTCACAGAATTCCTTAAGAGATGTATTAATGAAATACATCGATAAGGAGTATTTAATTGACGTTGTTTTAGAGGATAAATAATATTTATTTTCGCCAAATATTTACAAAAATATTTATATTTGGTATAATTACATTGTTGATGTAATATCATGAAAGGAATAATAATTATGAAACAAATTTTAATTGAAACTAGTGCACGTCACGTACACGTTACTCAAGAAACTTTAGAGGTTTTATTCGGTAAGGGTGCTGAATTGACTGTTAAGAAGGAATTATCTCAACCAGGACAATTCGCATCTAACCAAAAGGTAGTTGTAAAGGGACCTAAGGGTGAGCTTAATTGTTCAATTTTAGGACCAGTTAGAAGTGCTAACCAAGTTGAGGTTTCATTCTCTGATGCAAGAACTCTAGGTGTTAAGGCACCAGTTAGAGAATCAGGAGATGTTGCTGGTTCTGCACCTTGTACTCTAGTTGGACCTTGTGGAGAGGTTGAGCTTTCTGAAGGTGTTATCGTTGCTAAGCGTCATATCCATATGACTCCTGCTGATGCAGCTGAATTTGGTGTTGAGAATGGTCAAATCGTTGAGGTTAAGGTTGTTACTGAAACTGGACGTAATTTAACATTCGGAGATACTGTTATTCGTGTATCTGAGAAGTATGCTTTAGCTATGCATATTGATACTGATGAATCAAATGCTGGTGCTTTAAGTGGTACTGTTTTTGGTGAAATTGTTAAGTAATTAAAAATATTTAATCTAATAAGGCTCTTTTGGGCCTTATTTTTTTAAAAAAAGAATAAAGTCGTGGTATAATAAATTTAAAGTGAGGTTTTAAAATGACATATTTAATTAATTATTTATTTGTTTTTATGCTATTTTGCTTTATTGGCTGGCTTCTTGAGGTTGCGTATCGAAGCTATCGCCACAAATATTTTGTTAATCCCGGCTTTTTAGTTGGCTGTGCCCTTCCTATTTATGGTACAGGTGGTGTTTGCTTATACGCAATTTGCTCATTAAAGCTTTCCTTTATTACTAGCAATGCCTTAAGAATAGTAGTAATTTTAATTATATGTACCATTCTTATGACCTTAATTGAATTTATTGCAGGATATTTTTCTTTAAAGGTTTATCACAATAGGCTTTGGGATTATAGTGATCGTAAGTTTAATATTATGGGAATTATTTGTCCTGAGTTTTCACTTGCCTGGGGTCTTTGTGCAGCTATTTTCTATTTTGGCTTTATGCCATGGCTTGATAAGGCCTGTATTTTAGTAAATGAGTATGTAGGCTTTATTTTACTCCTTGGAATTTTTATAGGGGTTTTCCTAGTCGATTTAGGCTATTCAATGCGCATTATGGATTATGTTAGAAAATACTCTAAGCGTGTTCATGAGGTTGTTAACTTTGAAGCCTTCAAGAAAAATATTCGTGATAAGGCTAATCAATCTAAAAATAAAATTAAAGGAATTTCCTTCCCTAAGCTTAGACATCATATGATTCGATTCTTAAATGATGAGGATAAAGAGGAAGAAAAAAAGTATTAATAAAATTAGAGGTATTAAAATGAAACCAGTATTAATTGTAATTGCCGGTGGTAGTGCTTCAGGTAAGACTACCGTTGTTGATAAAATTCAAAAAAGATTAAATTCAATCGATGTTACTGTAATTAGACACGATGATTACTATAAGGATCAAAGATATGTTGAAATGCTTGATCGTCAGCGTGTTAATTATGACCATCCAAGCGCTCTTGATAATGATTTATTAATTGAGCATTTAACTAAGCTATTAAATGGACAATCAATTGATGGACCAACCTACGATTTTAAGCTTCACACAAGAAGTGAGGTTACCCGCCATATTGAGCCTAATAAGGTTATCATCCTAGAAGGAATTTTAGTTTTACAGGATCCTCGCATTAGAGATCTTGCGGATATTAAAATTTTCGTTGATTCTGATGATGATATTCGTTTCATTAGAAGACTTGTAAGAGATATAAATGAGCGTGGTCGTTCTATGGATAGTGTCATTTCCCAATATCTTAATACAGTTAAGCCAATGTATTATGAATTTGTAAAGCCAACAAAGCGTTACGCTGATATTATTATTCCAAATGATAAGCAGCATGATGTAGCTGTTGATGTTATTATTTCAAAGATTAAGGATATTATTAGTCAAAAGGAGGAATCCTAAATGATTGGAATTATTGGAGCGATGTCAACGGAGGTCGATAGCCTAATTGCTAAAATTGAGAATCCCAAAATAGAATGTATTTCTTGCTTTAGCTTTGTAAGAGGAGCTATTTATAATAAGGATGTAGTTGTCCTAAAATCAGGTATTGGTAAGGTAGCAAGCGCTGTTGGAGCCGCTTTATTAATTCAAAATTATAAGCCAAGCTTTATTATTAATACCGGCATTGCTGGTGGTGTAAGCCCTTTAAAAAGTGAAGATATTGTTATATCTAAAAATCTTTCCTATGGTGATGTTGACGCGACTGTATTTGGCTATAAGCTAGGTCAGGTTCCTCAAATGCCATATTTTTATGAGGCAGATAATGTATATTTATCTAAAATAGAAGAAATTTTAAAAAGTAATGGCTACAATTATAAAATTGGCCACGCTGTTACATCAGATTCCTTTATTACATCACTTGATATGGTTCATTCAGAGCATTTTGAAAATATGATTTGTGAAATGGAAGGAGCCTCTATTGCACAAGCCTGCTATATGCTTAAGGTCCCTTTTGTATCAATAAGATATATTTCTGATATTTTAGGTGAGGCTTCACAAATTGATAATTATAATGATTTTGAAAATAAAATGGCTTATCGCTCATGCGATATTATTTTAGACATAACAAGGGATTTAAAATGAGTCAATACGAAAGAATGATATCTGGACGCCTATATTCTTGGAAAATCAAGGACGAAAAGCGTGAGGCATTATCAAATAAAAGAAATGAATTTTTAGATGAATTTAATCAAACGTCTTATGGAGATTTTAAAAAAAGAGAGGAGCTTATAAGAGCCCTCTTCAAGCAGGTTGGTAAAAATGCTTGTATTAATAAGCCCTTTCATTGTGACTATGGCTGCCATATTAGCGTAGGCGATTATTTTTTCGCTAATTTTAACTGTACGATGCTTGATGTGGCACCAATAACAATTGGTAATCATGTTTTTCTTGCCCCAAATGTTTCAATTTTTACAGCTGGTCATCCGATTAGTGCTAAAATAAGACAAGAGGATTTAGAATATGGCCTTCCGGTTGTAATTGGCAATGATGTATGGATTGGTGGAAATTGTGTAATTAATCCGGGAGTTACCATTGGCTCTAACGTTGTAATCGGATCGGGTTCGGTAGTTACAAAGGATATTCCATCAGGAGTAATCGCAGCTGGAAATCCTTGCAGGGTCATAAGAGTAATTGATGAGCAAGAGGAAAAAAAGTGGGCTTTAAAAGCTGAGGAATTTTATAATGATTTAAAGAAGGAAGGTATTTCGTTATGAAATTAATGATGGTATTTGCGGATGGCTTTGAGGATACGGAAGCAATTGGAACGATTGATGTTTTAAAAAGAGGAAATATTGAGGTTGATGCTGTATCCTTAATGCCAAGCCTTGAGGTTAAAACCAAGTGTGGCTTTAAGCTTGTGGTTGATAAATTGTTTAGTGATGTTAAGCTATGTGATTATGCAGGAATTATTATTCCTGGTGGACCCGCTTCATTTAAGCTAATGCCTCATATGGATAATTTGACTGAGGCAATTCATTATTTTGCATCAAGCAATAAATTAGTTGCGAGCATTTGTGCTGCTCCTCATCTTGTAGGAAGACTTGGATATTTTAAAAATTTAGATTATACAGTTCATCCTGGTTTTGAGGGAGAGGTAATCGGTGGAAATTATCGTCGTGATTTAGGAGTATGTCGCAGTTTGAACTTTGTTACAGCTAAAAGTATGTATTATTCACTTGAATTTGGCTATGCGATATATGAATATTTTAATGGGGATGGCTCAAGTGAAGCCTTAAGAAAATCCTGCCAAGGGGAGTAAAAAAAGACTGATATGTATGTTGCATATCAGTTTTTTTATTTAGCTATTCCTTATAGCTATCATATAATTTAATTTCAATTAATCTAATTTCAAGGGGACTAACTGTAGCCTCAATTGATAGCTCCTTATCAGTAATATTGCCATACTTTAGCTGAAGTTGAGGAGTTGATAAATATTTTAGCCAATCCTTGGTTTCAGGGTCTGGTAATCCATAGAAGCCAGCATTTTCAGCTGCGTCATAAATTGAACCACTAGTACGATTAACATAGCTTTGTCTTAAATGATAGCTTTTACCGGGAACATTTTTAAGCTTAATATTAAAGACAATATTTTTGTTAGACGCAAAAGGAATATAGCGATTATGGTATGATAATTCAAAATAATCTCCGGAAGCATATAAGTCGGAGAAATGCTCGTAGTTATAAAGCAATATAATAATATCCTGGTCGCGTTTAGTAATAATCATACCATCATTTTGAAGAATGATTTCATTACCAAGTTTTGATAAGAATTTATAGGCATAGAAGGCAGGCTTTCTAATACCATTAACAGTATATAAGCCTAGGCCACCATGTAGCATATTATTAGGAAGCTGTGTTTCATCAATTAAATCGGATAAATACCAGTGTCCGAAGGAATCTAGACGATTTAGATTTTCCAAAATATTCTTTACGATATAGCATGAGCTAAATACAGTATCGGAAAGAAGATTTCTATGTGATGAAGTGAAGTTGAATTCAGTTAAATAAACCTTTTTACCATAGTAAAAGTCAGGCGATTTAACAAAGTCAATAAATTTTTTAAAGTTATTGGTATCAGTAGGAAATTGCTCCTTATTGATTTGCTTGAAATAATTAGAAAAATTATTTTCAAAATAATGAACAATTAAGAAATCGGGGTAGCAATCATTTGTTCTAGCAAAATCTAAAAATTCCTTATCAAATTTAATGGTTTCTTCACAAATAGGAAGAAGACTTGGGCTTCCAAATTCAATTTTGGAGCTTATTTGCTTAACAAGATTAAAGATTTCCTTATATAAATTAAAGAAATGCTTATTATCATCAACACCATAGGCATATTTGGATGTATCAGGTGCATTCCAGAAGGTAAATGGCCAGGATTCGATTTCTTTAAGACCATATCTTTCAATTAAATGGATGATTAAGGCCTTAATTAGCTTTAAAAATTCCTCATCATTATTAGGTAATGATACAATCATACCATTATCATAATGAGGGGCATTTTCTGTAAGACAGCTTGGCATATAGCTTAATTGAATTAAAGGCTTAATTCCAAGCTTCATAATATAATCTAGGACCATATCTATATAGAAGAAGGAGTATGTATAATGATCTCCTCTTTTTTTAATTACGTGCATCGTATCATCAAGAAGTCCATGAAATTTTACATATTTAAAAGGAATTTCGCTTAATAAATCATCAATCATTTCCTGATGAGGCTTGGATAAAAAGTCGAAGGCTCTACTAACTGAAAAGAAGTTAAGATAGGTTGGCTTTAATAAGGATGAAGTATTATAATCAGCCTCAAAATCCTTGATAATAGAATTTTTATGCTTTTTTATTGGTAAATGATATCTTTCATCATTATTCTTTAGTAATTTATCTAAGTACTTATTGGTATCAAAATGGGTTAAGAAATTACCAGCCTGTGAGCTTGAGTTAGCATTTTTACGATATTCAGTTGGGGTAATGCCATAAATTTTTTTAAATGCTCTAACATAACCTCTTGAATCAGTAAAGCCAAATTTTATAGCCATATCATCTAGAGTTAGCCTATTTTCTAAAAGAGTAGGGATTGATTTTGAAATTCGAAGCTCATCATAGTAATCCTGGAAATTATTTCCAAAATATTTATCGAAGAAGGAAGAAATATAAGGGACGGTTAAATTAAAAACACTGGAAAGATCCTTTAATGTAATTCCCTTATCATAATTTTCATTTAAATATTTAATTATTTCTCTTAGCCTTGTTAAATATTTTTTAGGCTGGACCTTTTTAGAATTAGATATAACACGATATTTATTCATGAATTCCGCAAATAGGGAATATAAAATGGATAAGTTAGCATAACGGCTATTATCCTGATATTTTAGGTTATAGTTAATAAGTGAGCTAATTAAAACCTTAATTTTTTGATATGGTGTCTTATCCTTTTCAAGAGAAGAATTTAAATCAAAGGTAAGACCTTCACGCTCATCATCTGGGACACCTAATTTTTCAAGGTCAATTCTAATTGATAAAACAACAGCGTCACTACCATGAAGCTCGTGAATATCATAAGCATTAGTAAGTATAACATCTTCCTGATTCAATACATACATACGATCATTAATAGTAATTTCTGTATATCCCTCCAAAACGTAAATAAGCTCAAGCTGCTGATGCCAGTGAGGCTTGATGTCGCCTAGTTTGTATATGAATATTTTAAGGGGAAGATTTTCATCAAATTTAAAAAGTTCATATTTTATATTTTCCATACTCTTATTATATATTAAATAAGTGGTATTATCAATAAAAAGTACAGTTTTTTAATATTTTTTCAATTTATGAAAACGTTTGAAACATCAAAAAGTATTAAAAATTGGTCCCCAAAAAATAAATAAAAGCGTTTTCATAAAAATTTAAAAAGTTTATAATATTGGTGTAATGAATGGTGGGCATTCTACAATCTTGGAAAGGAGGAGTATGAATTTGAATTCATACGACTAAATTTTATGAAAGAACCTATTTTTAAAGCAACCCATATCGTTAAGCAATTTGGACCAACAATTGCCCTAAATGACGTTGACATTGAAATTTACCCTGGCGAAATTCGTGGCTTTATCGGAGAAAATGGATCTGGTAAATCAACTATGTCAGCCATTATGACCGGAATTTATCAAAAAACAAGTGGAACAATGGAATATCATGGAAAGCCTTGGGAGCCATCATCAATGGTTGAGGCCCTAGAGGGTGGAATTGGTATTATTGTTCAGGAAAACGGAACTATTTCTGCTATAAGCGTTGCGGAAAACATTTTCCTTGGTGAGCTAAAGCAATTTTCTGGTGTAAATTATTTTGAGGAAAAGAAAATTGAAAATTTCTCCCCACTATATAATCTAGATATGAAAGAATTTAATTTTAAAAGAGATACATATTTAGAAAAAACAACTAATTTGCCCTCTGATGAGGCTAAGCCTATTCTAAAGGAAGCTAAGGTAGAGCTTAAGAAGCTTTATAGCAGCCTGCATGAAGAGCTTTTAAAGACTAATGAAGTAAAAAAACAAGAACTAATTAATAGATTTGATGTAGAGTCTAAAAAACAATTTGATAAGCTTCAGGA
>URFB01000015.1 GCA_900547045.1 uncultured Mollicutes bacterium | reverse complement strand
CTTTGAAATTAAAAATGAAATTAATTTAAATTTATTGAATATTTTATAATAAAAATCAAAAACTGCAAAGTAACTTTCGGCTTTAAGCCTTTATTATACAAAAAGCCTCTAAGTTTTTTATGGCTAGAGGCTTAAATGTTTATTTTTTATATTCTATTCATTTCCAGAAACGGCAAGGCTAGATATATAAGCAGAACCTGTACCAATATGGCCGAATACCTTAAAATCAGAGGAAATACATTTAACATTGTTTAAAACATCGACAATATTTCCAGATACAATAATTAAAGTAACAGGCTTAGTAATCTTACCATTTTCAATCATAAAACCTGAGGATTGTAAATTGAAGGCCCCAGATACCGTATTAACACCTGCATGCTGACCCATCAAATTAGTAATAAATACACCTTCCTTAATATCCTTAACCATATCATCGAATGATGTATCGCTTGATTTTAAACATAGGTTAGTAGGACCAACAGATACACTTCCACTTCCTGTCTTAAAGCCATTACCAGTAGATTTAGTATTTAGCATTTTAGCGGTTGAAAGGTTATGTAAATAGCTCTTTAAAACACCATTTAATACAACAGTGGTATTTTTAGCACTAACACCCTCATCATCAAAGGCATATTGATTAAATGATTTTTCACAAAGAGGTAAATCCTCAATTACAATATTATCACCAAATAGCTTTTGTCCTAGCTTTCCTTCTAATAAAGATAGCTTTTTAACTACATTTTCACCACTAAACATTGACCAAAAGCAAGAAAATAAGGATGCAAAGGCACTGTTTTCAAATAGAACTGGGTAATGAGAAGACGTAATTGATTTAGCACCAATTGAATCAAGGGTGCGCTTTAGGGCTTTTTCATAAATCTTATCATAATCAATATCATTTAAGGAATTTAAATGGTCATAATAGTTGCCATTTTTAACATCGCCATCCTTAGATACAACTACAGATACATATAAAAATAGGCTCGTTTTTTTACATTTAACATCAAGACCACTCGTATTTTTAATTGTTGTAAGTTGACTTCCAGTCTCAATTGTAGCTTCAGTGTTAGTTACATATTCACTTTTTGATTTTAAGAAGGCCTCAATATCCTGACAAATCTTAATTCTGTCTGCTTGAGAAAATTCATCAATATCATTTTCCTTTTCGGGTAAAACTGGATACTCCTTATCACCTTCATAAATAAAATAAGGATCATTTGATTCTGTTACACTGGCATTATTTTTTAAGGATTTAATGATGAATTCAATTTCTGAATCATCATCATGCTCAACATAAAGTGATGTAATGTGACCATTATATACTCCACGAATATAAAGCTCATCATTATAGTAGCAGCTATTATCATCTACCTCTGTATTAAAGGTAGATACAACTGAGCCATCACCTGTTACCTGATAAACCTCAAGCTCTGTAATTCCAAAGGCCTTAGCTTCTTCCTTTAGCTTATTAAAATCCATTAGTTTTTACCTCCACTTCCACCAACAGTCATATTTTGAATACGAATCGTTGGTTCGCCAACATTAGCTGGAATTGAGCCTGATTTTGAACCACAGACACCATGACCAAATGTTTGGTTATTTGCAATCATATCAATATTAAATAAAGCATTTGAGCCATTACCAATTAAGGTAGCTCCTCTTACAGGGTGAGTAATTTTTCCATCCTCAACCATATAGCCCTCATTTACGGCAAAGTTAAATTCACCAGTAACAGGGTTTACAGAGCCACCACCCATTGACTTAGCAAATAAGCCATATTTAGTTGATGCGATAATTTCTTCAAATGTAGAGTTGCCATTAGCAATATAGGTATTAGTCATACGTGATGTTGGAGAATAACGATATGATTCACGTCTTGAGTTTCCGGTTGATTCCATCTTCATACGACGATTATTTCTATCATCAATCATATAGCTATTTAAAACACCATTTTTAATTAAAATATTGCACTTTGTAGGATTTCCTTCATCATCACAGTTAGTTGAGCCCCATTCATTATAGATTGTTCCATCATCAATTGCTGTAACAATGTCAGATGCAATCTTTTGACCCTTCTTACCTGTAAAGACAGAAAGTCCCTTAGCTACTGATGTAGCCTCTAGTGAGTGTCCACAGGCCTCATGGAATAAAACGCCACCAAAGCCATTATGAATAATAACAGGATATACTCCACCAACCATCTCAGGAGCGTCTAGCATCTTAATACAAGCCTCACAAATATCTAAGGCAAAATTCTTAAGATCCTTATTCTTATAGCAATCAATATCGAAGTTTCCACCAATAGTACCACCATTTGATTGACTCTTAGCACCATCCTTAGCTACAGCCTGAGCACCAATTCTTTGTTGATTTCTAATATCAGTAATATATTTTCCCTTTGTATTAAAAATCGTTACAAATTGGGTTTTATCATTAATTGTTACAATTCTTTGAACAATTCTTTTATCATAGCCTGCCATTACATCATCTACAGTATGTAAATAAGCAATCTTCTCCTCCTGAGGAACATCCTTACTATAGCGATTAATTTTAACATAGCCATTTTTAGTTGCATCCTCATATTTAAATTCATAGCTAATGCCTTTAGGTGCTGCATTATAGGCTCCCTTTAGCTTTTTAGCAAGCTTTAAAAGACCATCAAGGCTACAATCAGATGTATAGCCATAAACCTCCTGAAGATCTAATAAAACTCGAAGTCCGATTCCGTATTTATGCTTCGTTGAAGCAGATTCAATTTTGCCACTTAGCATTTGAATTAAGTTTTCATAAGTATCCTCACAAAACAATTCTGCAAAGTCAGCACCAGTTGATAATGCTTCATCAAAAACTTTTTTTGCAATTTCCTTTGTTATCATTTGTGTTCCTCCTAACTTGGGTATTATTATACAGCATTAAGGATACTTTTTCAATGAAAATTAGTCAAATTATTAAAAACAACTAATTTTTTTTGATATTCCATTTTTCTAAAAAACTTAAGGCTTCAATAATTTCCTCATTCCTTGGACTCATTAACACCAGTCTATAAAGCCTTTCTGTTCCTGACTGTCTAATATTGACATAGACTGATTTAACTATTCTTCTTAAATGATGTAAAAGTCTATTTGACATTTTTAACTGCTCGTAATTTTTAGATACCTCATAATATTCATTAAGAGTATTAAGTCTAATAATGGCTTCATCATTAAGCAGGCTTAAAAATTTTAATATACTTGTAAGAGCACATGAATAATTATATTTCTTACTAAAAATAAGATGACCACTCTTTTCCCCTCCAAGTAAGGATACTCCAGCTTTAATTTCCTTTGAAATATTTTCATCGCCAACATTTACAAGCTTAACTCTTATTCCTTCCTCCTCAAGTGCCTTTATAATTCCTCGATTAGCAATTATAGAGTAAATAACTTTATTCTCTTTAAGCTTTTTTCTTCTTTTAAGCTCAGTTGCAAAAAAATAAAGCATTAAGTCACCATTTAAAATTTTACCATTCTTAAGGCTAATAATTAGCCTATCACCATCCCCATCAAAGGAGGCGGCTAAATCATAATTATTATCATGCATAACTTTTCTGGCAAGCTCAGGGTGAAGTGAACCACATTCATCATTAATATTAAAGCCATTAGGCTCATCATTTATAATGATGGCATCATTAAATCTTTTTTTTAAATAGAATGATAAAAAGCACATTGAGCCATTGGCTAAATCAAAAACGATTTTATATTTTTTCTTTATCTTGATTTTATCAAAAAAATGAAAATAGCTTTTAGGACAGGCTACCTTTTGATATGAGCCTATTTTTTGAGGGTTATGGCTTTCCTCCATTCTTTTTTCTAGCATTTCCTTTTGGACATTATCAATTTTGTGGCCTCTTGAAATTATTTTAAGGCCATTATAACTAAAATCATTATGTGAGGCGGTAATCATAATGCCTATGGTCTTTTTTCTTTTCGTTAAAAATTCTAAGCAAGGAGTTGAAATAACTCCATAATCAATAACCCTTTTCCCCGCAATAATTAAGGCATATTTTAAGGCCTCAAGGATAATTTTAGAGCTATATCTTGTATCATAGCCAATTAAAACCTTATTCTCCTTAAAAATGTCAAAGCTATAGCCAAGTTTTAAAATCAGCTCAACACTTAAATCATTGGGCCCAAAAATACCTCTAATGCCATCGGTTTTAAAATATTTCAATCTATCACCTATAGTAAATTATATTAAAAATAAGACTATAAATGAAAAAAGGACGTTAAATTTTTAAATTTAACATCCTCATTTATTATTTAATTATGGCGCGGTCAATAACTTCCAAAACATTCTTAACCGGAATAATAGTTAAATCCTTCTTAACCTCTTCTGGAATATCATCAATATCTCTTTCATTCTCATATGGAATAAGAATTGTCTTTAAACCAGAACGATGAGCCGCAATTGACTTTTCTCTTAAACCACCAATTGGAAGAACAGTACCTCTTAAGGTAACCTCTCCAGTCATACCAAGAGTTGAATCAACAGGCTTATTAGTTAGGGCAGAAACAATACCAGTTGTTAAAGTAACACCAGCTGATGGACCATCCTTTGGTACTGCACCCTCAGGTACGTGAATATGAATATCATCAGTTGTAAAGATTTCAGGATCAATTCCAAGCTCAGTAGCGTGGCTTCTTACAAAGCTTAGGGCTGTCATAGCAGATTCCTTCATGACATCGCCAAGCTTACCAGTTAATACAAGGCCACCCTTACCTTTGTAGTGAGTAACCTCAATATCAAGAGTGTCGCCACCAAATTGAGTATAAGCTAGGCCTGTTACAATACCAACCTGATTTTCACCACGGTTTTCATTATTAAAGAATTTAAGCTTTCCTAAATATGATTCAAGGTTTTCAGTAGTAATTGTAACCTTATCCTTCTTCTCAATTAAAATTTCCTTAATTGATTTACGAATTAAAGTCGCAATTAAACGGTCAAGCTCACGAACACCAGCCTCACGAGTATAATGCTCAATAATTGAAAGCATTGCATCATGCTCAATACTAAATTGCTCAGGCTTTAGACCATGACGAGTAAGCTCCTTTGGAATTAAATGCTCATAGGCAATATTAACCTTTTCAAACTCAGTATAGCTTGAAAGCTCTACAATTTCCATACGATCACGAAGTGGTCCAGGAATAGTATCTAGGGAGTTAGCCGTTGTAATAAATAATACCTTAGAAAGATCATAATCCTCTTCAAGATAATTATCTGAGAAATTAGCATTTTGCTCAGGGTCAAGAACCTCAAGCATAGCAGATGCTGGGTCTCCACGATATGAAGATGACATCTTATCAATTTCATCTAATAGGAAGACTGGATTTACAGTACCGGCATCCTTCATACCCTTTAAAATACGTCCAGGTAAAGCTCCAATGTAGGTACGTCTGTGTCCTCTTACCTCAGATTCATCAGAAATACCACCTAGAGATTGCTTAACAAACTTACGTCCTAAAGCGTCCGCAATTGATTTAGCAAGTGATGTCTTACCAACACCAGGAGGGCCAAATAAGCAAAGAATTGTTTGAGGGTTCTTACCAGTCATAATCTTAACTGATAGATATTCCAAAATACGATCCTTAACCTTATCAAGACCATAATGGTTCTTATCAAGAGCTTCTTTAACCTTACTAATATCATTTACATCCTCAGATTCCTTATACCAAGGAAGCTTAATTAAGAAATCAAGATAATTCTTAATGATACCAGCCTCAGCCATTTGGTAAGAAGCATTTTGATATCTTCTTAGCTCTGCAATAGCCTTATCTTCAATTTTCTTAGGCATTTTAGCCGCAAGAATTTGCTTACGTAATTCATCAATTTCCTCATCCTGACGAGCTTTATCTCCAAGCTCAGTTTGGATAGCCTTCATCTTCTCACGTAGGTAATATTCCTTTTGGGATTCATCGATTGACTTTTTAACCTCTTGATTAATCTTATTTTCAAGCTCATCAATCTTCTTTTCTCTTGAAATATCCTCAAGAATAAAATGAAGTCTTTCGTTTAAGCTTTCAGATGAAAGATAACGATACTTAGATTGACTAGTTTTTAAATTATAAGCAATAATATCTGCACAAGCCTCAGCTGTAATACCTGATTGAATTAAACGTAATACATCATCAGGATTATTTAGAGTTTGGGCATTCTTAGAAATTTCAGCAATTATAGCACGAATAAGAGCTGCAGATTCCTCCTCAGATTCAATCTTAGCCTTAACATCTTCATAGCTAACTAAGAAATATGGATCACAAGAAACATAATCAACAACCTTAATACGGTTTTTAATTTGAAATTTAACCTTATAATTATTATTAGGTAGTTTTAATTTTAAGTCAATATGCGCTAAAACACCATACTCATAAAGATCTTCCTTACCTACCTTTAGGCTTTGAGGATCCTTTTGAATTAAAAGTACTATATCATTATTATAATTATGGTCAGCCTCATCAAGGGCACGAAGTGATGCTTCACGACCTACCTCAATACGAAATTCATTATTTGGTAATGGAATAACTCCACGGACAGCAATAGCGGGAATCTTATTTATATATAAATTTTCCATAATTGGATACACCTCTATTCATAAATTCTGAGTTTTTCACTCAGTGCTTATATAATACAATATTTTTGGCAGTTTTGCAAGCAGTTTGCCAATTTAATTTAATTTCCCATAATTTAAACAAATAACAGTGATCAAACGACCACTGTTATTAATAATTTAGTTCAATTTAATTAGATTTCTTTAGCAGAAGAAAGGATTAAATTAATCGCCTTATCATAAGTGATTTGTGAATAGATAGCACTTGCTCTTTGCTTTAATACAGCTTCCTTAGTTGTATTAGACTTAGATGCGATTTCTTGTGCCTTCTCTTCCATTTCTTCCTTAGTTGGCTCAAGCTTTTCTTCCTTAATGATTTGAGAAAGAACTAATTGGAACTTAGCTTGATTAAGAGCTGAAGCCTTAGTATTTTCTTCAAATGCTTCCTTTGTAGTTCCCATAATGCTTAAGAATGTTTCAAATGGAATATTATATTGCTTAGCTTGAGATTCGTATCTATCCTTCATTTCCTTTTGGATTTCAGCTACGATTGATTCAGGCATATCAATTTCTGTATTTGTAATAACTTGGTTTAAAAGCTCATCTACTTGACGGTCATGCTCAGAAGTCTTCTTGCTTTCCTCGATTTCTCCCTTCTTGTAAGCCTTAAGCTCTTCAACAGTATTAACATCCTTAATATTTAAAGACTTAACAAATTCATCATTTAGCTCAGGCAAAACTGATTCCTTAACCTCATGAACTGTAACCTTGAATACAGCAGCCTTAGACGCTAACTCAGCTGCAGGATAGTTATCTGGGAAAGTAACATTGATATCCTTAACCTCATCCTTCTTCATGCCAACCATTTGATCCTCAAATCCAGGAATGAATTGACCAGAACCAATTTCAAGCTCATAATCAGTTGCAGAACCACCCTCGAATTCTACACCATCAACAGTACCTACAAAATCAAACTTTACAGTATCATGTAAAGCGATTGTTTGATCAGCCTTAACATTTAAAGTTGAATGAGCCTTTAAATCGCTATTAATTGCAGCAGTAATCTCTTCTTCTGATGCCTCAAGAACTTGCTTCTTAACCTCAAGGCCCTTGTAAGCTGCTAGCTTTACTTCTGGTAAAACATCGAATGATAAAGACACTTCGAAATCCTTACCTCTTTCAAAATCCTTAGTTTCAATAGCAGGAGTAAATTGCCCACAAATCTTTTGAGCTACCTCTTGATCAGCATAAACCTCTCCAACCTTATTATTGAAAACAACATTTAATGCCTCATCATATAATGATTCAACACCAAACTTCTTTTCAAATAAAGAACGAGGGCACTTACCTTGTCTAAAGCCATCAATCTTAACATTTTTTACAACTGTTGTAAAAGCTTGATCTAATGCTTTTTCAAATTCATCAGCAGCAACTGTGAAAGTAGCTTTAACTCTACTATGTTCTAAGTTTTCTAATTTCATATCTTAAACGCAGATGGAGATACATTAAAAATGTAGGAAATCTGCTCCTCCTATACTATATTTTTCTCCTAAATCCTATATTTTTTATCTTTTTTTAAAATTTAACATATAAATAATAGCATAAAAGAGAAAAAAAGTAAAGTATTAACAAGTTTTTTCAATAAATAAAGGCTTCGCTTTAACTAGAAATTTTTCTTAATTTTTAATCTTAAAAATATTGGACATAAAAATAGTTAATAGCTCCATAAGAAAGCTAAAAAGGGGATGCGGACATTTTTTTAGTTGACATTTACATCATTCATGGCAGCATGTTTTTGCAAGGCCTCACCTAACAAAAAAGCACTGAAAAATCAGTGCATAAATTCAAAATTAGCTTACATAAGGTCTATCGTTATCCTCATCATTAATATGAGGGATATCCTTTTCAGGCTCATCTATTTTTTCTTTCTTTTTCTTTGAAGGAGCTTCCTTACCCTTTTCCTTTTTTGGTTCCTTCTTTTCACGAATATCCTTTACCTGCTTACGATATTTACCATAATCGTAGAAGCCTTCTCCACCAATGGCAACTGCACTAATAAAGGAAATTATTGCAATCGCAATAGCAATGTACTTAGCATCAATCTTAACACCTAGAAGGAATGAACCAAATGTAATTGCTCCAATATGAACAAAGAATTGAACCTTGTCTGTTTTTTCACCAAATAAGATAGTTGTTGTAAAATATACAAAGCCTCTTAGCCATAAAACAACACCAATTAGGATGTTATAATGTTCAACAAAATATTTAACAATACCTGTTTGTTCATCACCAAATTGCTGAACTGATAAAGCAATTAGTAATATACCTACAGCTAAATCAAACAATACCTCTATAAAGCATAGTACTCTTGACCATCCACGCTCAAGGGTTCTCATTAATGGGATAACTCTCATTACAGCATATAATGAAAATACACCACCCGTAAACATTAATACAATAATTTGAGCGTCGCTTTGTCTAAATAATAAGAAAAAGCCTAAAATAATTAATAAAATAGCAACAAAAATTTTAAACCAAAATTTATATGAATGAATTGGATTTTTTTGAAGAACGGGGCTTGTCTTTTTTTGCTTCTTAGGCTTAACTAAAGGAGCCTTTTCCTCTTCCTTTTCTTCCTCTTTGTCCTCATCCTCATCTTCTAATTCATCATCATTTTCATCTGTTTCGTATGCGTCAACCTCGAAATCCTCTTCCTCTTGCTTTTTTTTCTTTTTAAATAGCATACACATCATTCCCTTCACATCATATTTATATTATACTTTAAACAAAATTTAGTGTAAAGTATATTTTTCGTTTTATCATCATTTATATATCCTGTGAGATAAACTAATTATAAATTTATATATTTTATGACTTTTTTTCTAGATTAAAGCTTATTATCTTTTCTCTAAATTGACTAAAATACTGTTTAATTTTATAATATAGTTAGAGGTGATAAGCATGGCATATATTAGTCTTAAAAATGTTTCTAAAATATATGATGGTGAGGTTCAAACAAAAGCCTTAGACAATATTAATTTCGAAATTGAAAAAGGCAACGTTACCGTTATATTAGGACCATCGGGAGCTGGCAAAACGACGCTTTTAAATATTCTAGGAGGTATGGATAGTGCATCCTTTGGCCAAATTATCATTGATAGTAAGGATATATCTAAATTAAATAAAAAGGAATTAACCCTATACAGGAGAAATGATGTAGGCTTTGTCTTTCAGTTTTATAACCTAATGCCTAACCTAACTGCTATCGAAAACATTGAGCTCGCAGTTGAGGTATGTAAGAACGCATTCAAGCCCATTGATGTTTTAACAGACGTTGGTCTTCAGGATAAGGCTAAATCGTTTCCTGCTAAAATGTCAGGCGGCGAGCAGCAGCGTGTAAGTATTGCTCGTGCTGTTGCTAAAAATCCTAAACTTCTTCTTTGTGATGAGCCAACTGGTGCCCTAGACTCTAAAACTGGAAAATCAATCATTAAGCTTTTAAAGGACATTGCTTTAAAGCATCAAACAAATGTAATAATTGTTACCCATAATCAATCATTAAAGGATATCGCTGATCAGGTTATTTATATTAAAAATGGTATGGTTGAAAAAATTGAAAATAATGAAAATCCGCTAAGTGTGGATGAAATAGAGTGGTAGCTATGAAAACTTTCATCAAAACAATCTTTAAATGTATTTCAAATAATAAATCCCGCTTTATATCGATGTCCTTAATTATTCTAATAGGGGTTTGCTTCGTAACAGGACTAGGAGGAATTACACCCAAGGTTGAAAATAGCCTTAACGAGGCCCTTAAGGAGGCTAATGCTCCTGATATAATTTTAAAGTCTAAAAATCAAACAGGCTTTAGTGAAGCTGAAGTAGAAAAAATTAATCAAATCTCTAATATCGAGGCTGAATTTATTACATCATTTGATCAAAGCGAATCCAATATCCGAATTGAATCATTAAATTTTCAAAACAATAAAATTAACAAGCTTAAATTAATTGAAGGAAATTTCCCATCACAATCAAATGAAATTTGTGTTGAAAGAAAATCTAATACTATTTTAGAAAGAAAAATCGATGATAAAATAAGCTATAACGGCTTTGATTTTCGTATTGTTGGTATTGTTGAAAATCCTTTGATTTTTACAATGGATGGTGATATCAACGAAATTAACGGAAATAGACTTGATACCATTTTATATTTTAACGAAAATAACCTTCTTCCTATTACAACGGCCTATATAAAGCTTAATAGCTTAAGTAATCATTCCTATTTTAAGGATGATTATCTAAATATTGTAAATGATAATATTAACGTACTTAAAAATACGCTTAGTAATGACGATTATATTTATTTAACCCTTAAAGAAACTAAATCATACGCCTTTATTAACGAAATTGATGATAAAATCGACGTCATTGCAATAATGTTTCCAATCTTCTTTATTGCTGTAGTGGCCCTTGTAATTTTAACAACTATGTCACGGCTAATTGCTGATGAAAGAAAAATGATTGGTTGCTACAAATCACTTGGCTATAGCAATTTCTCTATTTTAGGAAAGTATTTAATTTATGCCATTTGCTGTGCTCTAATAGGAATTTTATTTGGAATCGTATCTGGTGCCTATATTCTTCCTAACATTATTTATAATGTTTTTAATATGATTCTATTTCTTCCTAAAATGACATCAAAAATTGATATTAGCCTAGGAATTTATAGTGCGATCTTTATGTTTGTTGCGATTATTTTAGTTACAATATATGTTACTACTAGGGAAATTAAGGAAAAGCCTGCTAGTTTATTTCTGGCCAAGGCTCCTAAAGCTGGTAAAACCATTTTACTTGAAAAAATTGATTTTCTATGGTCAAAACTATCATTTAAATATAAATCATGCTATCGAAATATATTTAGATACAAGGGAAGGCTTTTTATGATTATATTATCTGTATTAGGCTCTTCTGCTTTGGTAATGGCAGGCCTTGGTCTTTATAATATTTCCTCTAAGCCTATTGAAATAAATGGTATTTCCTTTGATATGGGTGATTCAATCAAGTATGTATCAGTTGCTGTTATAGTATTTGCCCTCATCCTTACAATTTTAGTTTTATACAATATTACGAATATGAATATTTCAGAAAGAAATCGTGAAATTGCGACTCTAAAGGTTTTAGGCTATAATGACTATGAAGTTTATGGCTATATTTTTAGAGAAATAATTCAGATGGCCATAATCGGAATTATCTTAGGTATTCCATCTGGTGTTTTACTTCTTTACTTTATTATGAAGTTTCTTGATTTTGGTTCATTATCTGATATTAAACTGATTTCTTATTTCATGACTGCAATTTTAGTTATAATATTCATTATTCTTGTAGATATACTTTTAATCAACAAAATAAAAAAAATTAATATGAATGATTCTTTAAAATCGCTTGAATAGAAAAGGAGCACTTTGTTGGGTACCCAATAAAGTGGACTAAGTAATTTAATATTATAATTGAGATACGGATTGTTGTCTATATTCTAATGGACTCAATCCGCTTCTTTTTACATTAATTCTTTCTTCGTTATACCATTTTATATAATCTTCTCTATTTTCTTTAAGATTATTCAAGGATTCAAATTCTGATTCATGACCATAAAACATTTCATTTTTAAGTATTCCAAAGAAATTTTCCATCAAGGAATTATCCATACAATTTCCTTTTCTAGAAAATGATTGTTGAATTCCTTTTGCTTTTAACCACATATTATATTGTTTCATTTGATATTGCCATCCTTGATCTGAATGAAATATCAAACCTTCTAGATTATCATATTGTTTCAATCATTCTTTTTGTTTGCTTAAAAT
>URFB01000014.1 GCA_900547045.1 uncultured Mollicutes bacterium | reverse complement strand
CAAATTCCTCTTTATATTTAGCGAATGGATTTTTTTCATTCTTATAGTTTTCATATATTTTCTTAAATAGTTCAAATGTTTGAATATCATTCCTAGCCATTAAAAGGGTTTGTTCTTTTTTATCATCAAATAGCTTCTTTAACGATTCTCCCTCTTTACCATAAATATCTTTATATTTCTTTACAACGTAATCAACACCATCATAATTTCTTGTTGAATAAATTGTTTGATCTGCAAATTGTCTATTTGTCTTCTTATCAACCTTATATGAAAAATCTTCAGGCTTTCCTTCAATTTGTTTAAGTGATTAAACACCTAGGATCATCAAACGGATCTTGAGAATAATCAAATACCTCTCCTGTTTTTTTAATAAGTATTCCATCTTTTGTCGTTGATAATAAATATGCATTATTGAAAACTGACTGATTTTTAGAACCGGCAATGATTAATGCATCTACTGCATGATGAATAAAATAATCTCTATCCTTTTTAAGCCCTACTCTGCTTCTGAAAATATTGGTTAATCTTCCCTTGACTGTAAATACATTTGTATTAATATTATTATCATTAAAATATTGTTGCATCGTATTCATAACAGTTCTAACACCATAACTAGTATCACATAAATTTCTTGCAACAAACGCCTTCATATTATCAAATTTAGTTACATCTTCTTGATTTAAAAGATTATTTTTTTTATTTTTTGATATCTTTAAACTATTAACAAATGCTTCAAAGGACTCCCAATCATTAATTGGTCCTTCGCATTCTGAAACCATACCAGATGAAAAATACTGCCAAGGTGTTCGTTTTCCTTTATCTTGATTTTCTTTTGCTGATGCAAGACTCTTATTATTCATACTATTATCAAAAGATACAGCATAAGGAATAATATGCTCAATTTGATAAGCAGTAGGATCATTAAGCAATAAATCAAGGTCAATTGGTAAACCAGCATAAATTGTTTTTCCTTCTTGTTCCTTATATAATCTTAACTTAAGCTTAGTTAAAGTATTATAATTATCAGGATTCTTATCAAGATCTATAAGAAGTTCATCCGATTTCCTTTTTTGTTCTTCTAATTTTTTTTGATCCTCTTGGATATCTTTCTTTTCATCACTACTGTTTTTAGCTCTTGTTGTTTCAATAACAATTGAATCAAATTCACCATATTCCTTTCTAAGTTCGTTGACAACCTGAATTGCCTGCATATGAACACGCTTTGTAACTGGTGATAAAATTGCTGATGAATCAAACTTTATTTTAGGTCCTTTTTCTTGACAATCATTCTTATCTAAATTATTATCATGAATAATTTGCATTTGATTTTTATCAGTTTCAATCATCTCAGGAATAATAATATCCATTGCTTTTTTACTTAGTGAATGATATCCATTAACCTTGGTCATATTTGCAAGTTGATTAATAACATCGTCGTTTAATCCAAGGTTTAATTTCTTAATTTCTTCAATTCTCTCTTCAACTACAGCAGTTTTAGTAAGTAATTCAATAATTGAATCTACATATGCTGTTACATTAAGAATATCCTTAGGTAAAAAATTAATCATCTTAGAATATGTATCAAATGTTGTAATTATATTTTTCTCAGACTTATTTTTTCGAAATCCTGTAATATCCTTTTCCTCAACTCCTAAATATTTAACTAATTGAGGAATTGTTATTTTTCCCTTTGGAATAACATAATCATTAATTATTTGTAATTTTTGCTCTTTTGTTATTTTTCCATTACCGTTAATTGTAAGATTATTTAAATCATTTAATAAATTAAATAAGCAAGCCTCAAAACTACATTTTGCAATACGTGGCTCATTTTTGAAAATAGAACACTTACCACGCATTTCTTCAATTAAATTTACATGTTTAATCGTCTTAATGCCGTCAACATAATCAACACGATATGAACCATATTTAGTTGGAAATTCATAAGAACCTGGTCCTTCCGAAAAATTTCTTCTTCGCATAATAATTTCAACTATTTTATCATTTAGTTCATTAGATAAATCTTGATTAGAAAGAATTTGTCTAAGTTCTTTTTCGTAATCATCACTTTTATAAATATTATCGTGGTTTCTAAGCTTTACTCCACTTTTAATTTTAGCTAATTGAGCCTGACAAATGTATAAATTGTTTTTCTTTAGTTCTGCAGTATTTTTAGTTAATGCTGACGCTGCTACAACACTTTCATTATCGTCTTCATCTACAGCAACATCTAATGATGATCCACGTCTTTTAGCTAAATTAACTAATACATTAGCAAGCTCTAGATTAGTCAATTTTTGAGTTAGGCCTTTTACTCTTAATTCATATACGTTGTCTAAAATATCAAAATTAACATTCGAGATAATATTATTATTTAATAATAAATATTTAATCGCATTTATTCTATTTTTACGTCTACTCTTAAGTCTTCTTTATGAACGGTTTTGTCTTCTTGTTAAATTATTATCCGCTGTACCTTCATCAAATAATCTAACACCATATTTTATTATTTTGTATGTATCCTCCTCAATAATACCAAAGCCTACACTAGTAATTCCTAAATCTAATCCTAAAATATATCCCATAATTTTCTCCTTTTTCTCTACTTATACTATTTTTTTATTTTATCACTTTCTACATAAAAATGCAAAAAAGAATAAGATCTACCTTATTCTTTTCAACTTAATACTTTATAGCAAAATTTTAGATTGTACCGAAACACAATACATTTTAATATGTTGCCTTATTATGTCTTAAATTCTTTTTAATATATTTGAAGGTAGCCTTTTCGCCTTCAAGCTTATACATTGTAAGTAGCTTTAAAACAAGGCTTCTTGTATCCTCATGCATAATAATGCGGTCCTGCTCACGTAAAAAATAGTTAAGCGGGATATCCGTGCTATAATTTTTACGATTATAGTTTTTAGACGCGGCGATACGGTCACAAATCATTTCTCCAACATATCTATCAGGCATTTTTACAGGCTCATAGACATGTGTTTTAGGATTTTGATCATACCAATATTCACTATGATGCTTGTTTCTTCCTTTATGATGCATCCAGGCATCACTATAGCCCTTATCATTACGTTCATTATGATGAGGGGAATAAATACCGGCATAATATTTAACACCATTAAAGAATTCGGTAAAGCCATATTTAGATAAATCATGGAGTAAGCCCTGCTTATAAAGACCACATCTGAAGCAATTTCTTAAAACCATATGGCGATGTCTTGTAATTGTAATAAAATGCTTAATTAATTTCATATTCAGCAATAAAGCCCTTGTTAGGGGCTTTATTATTTTTTATTTAGCTTCTGGTGTATGCCACTTCCAGGTCTTAACCTCTGGCATATCCTCGCCATATTCACTAATATAATTCTTATGATATACAAGCTTATCGCGCATTTCTTGAAGTAAATATGCACCCTTATTACCAAGCTCTGGTAGGCTATTAATTACAGCCATTACAAGGTGATATCTATCGATTTCATTTTGAACACGCATATCAAATGGAGTAGTAATTGTACCCTCCTCTTGATAACCAAATACCTTTAAATTACGGTTATGTCTTAAATAAGTAAGCTCATGAATTAGAGTTGGATATCCATGGAAGGCAAATACAATAGGACGATTCTTAGTAAATAGGGCATCATAAGCCTCATCAGTTAAGCCATGTGGATGCTTAGTATTAGATTCAAGCTTCATTAGGTCAACAACGTTAATGAAACGAATCTTAAGTTCAGGCATAGCATCTCTTAAAATAGTTACCGCTGCAAGAGCTTCAAGGGTTGGAGTTTCACCAGCACAGGCAATAACAACATCAGGCTCAGCGCCCTTATCATTAGATGCCCATTGCCAAATAGATACACCCTGAGTACAGTGAGCAACAGCCTCATCCATTGTTAACCATTGAGGACGTGGATGCTTAGATGTAACAAGCACGTTAACATAGTTCTTAGAACGAATTACGTGGTCGAAGCAAGATAATAGACAGTTTGTATCAGGTGGTAGGTAGATACGCTCAACATCTGGCTTCTTATTAGCAATATGATCTAGGAAGCCTGGATCCTGGTGAGTATAACCATTATGATCCTGTTGCCATACATTTGATGATAAAATTAGGTTTAGGGATGCAATCTTAGCTCTCCAAGGAAGCTGATTACATACCTTTAGCCACTTAGCATGCTGGCTTACCATTGAATCAACAACACGAATAAAGGCCTCATATGAAGCGAAGAATCCATGACGTCCGGTTAACAAATAGCCCTCAAGCCAGCCCTCGCACATATGCTCAGAAAGCATAGAGTCCATTACACGACCATCATGAGCTAGGAATTCATCATTATTTAATAATTCACTGTTCCAATCACGATTAGTAACCTCAAATACCTTATTTAAACGATTAGATGCTGTTTCATCTGGTCCAAAGATACGGAAATTCTTAGTCTTTTCATTTAATTTGAAAATATCTCTTACAAAGGCACCAAGATTTGTCATATCCTGAGATTCAATTGAGCCTGGTGCATCAAATTTTAAGGCATAATTTCTAAAATCAGGAAGTCTTAAATCTGTAAGTAATCTTCCACCATTAGTATGTGGGTTAGCACTAATTCTTTGATGTCCCTTAGGAGCAAGCTCTCTAAGCTCAGGGATTAAGTGACCATCATTAGTAAATAGCTCCTCAGGATGATAGCTTCTTAGCCAATCCTCAAGCATTTGTAGATGCTCAGGCTTATCCATCATAATAGGAACCTGGTGAGCACGGAAGGTACCTTCAATTTGCTTACCATCGACAACCTTTGGTCCGGTCCAGCCCTTAGGTGTACGTAAAATAATCATTGGCCAAATTGGACGCTTAGTTGAACCATTTTCACGAGCATCCTTCCAAATTGACTTAATCTTTTCAACACACTTATCAACTGCACGCGCCATAATATGGTGCATTGTCATAGGGTCACTACCCTCAACAAAAATTGGCTCATAGCCACAACCATTAAAGAAGTTCTTAATCTCATCATGAGACATACGAGCAAAAATAGTAGGGTTAGCAATCTTATAGCCATTTAGGTGTAAAATAGGTAAAACCGCACCATCACCCTTAGGATTAATAAACTTATTTCCTTGCCAACTAGTTGCAAGAGGTCCGGTTTCATCCTCGCCATCACCAACAATAACCGCTGCGATTAGGTTAGGATTATCAAGAACCGCACCAAAGCCGTGTGCTAGAGAATATCCAAGCTCTCCACCCTCATTAATAGATCCTGGTGTTTCAGGCGCAACGTGTGATGAAATACCACCTGGGAAAGAGAATTGCTTACAAAGCTTTTTTAAGCCTTCAATATCCTCAGATACATTTGGATAAACCTCCGAATAGCGTCCCTCAAGATATGAGTTAGCAACAAAGAAGTTTCCACCATGTCCTGGGCCTGAAATTAAAAGCAGATCCAAATCATATTTGTTAATAACACGATTTAAATGTGCATAAACAAAGTTTTGACCAGGAACAGTACCCCAGTGGCCAACAATCTTCTTCTTTACATCCTCCTGCTTTAAAGGTCTTTGTAATAGGGGATTATCAAGAAGATATAGCTGAGCAGCTCCTAAATAGTTAGCTGCACGCCAGTAGGCATTAAGCTTTTTTAGATACTCTTCGCTAGAATAATCATTTTTTTTCATTGTCATATTTATTTTTCCTCCATTCTTATCTTTTCTTTATGTTTACAGCATTATTATACTATAATTTTCTTTTATTTGTATACCATTTTAAACTATTTTTCAAAAATTCGCCTAAAAAAATTTTATAAGTATCTATTTCAGTTTGGATTTCACATTTCTATCACATAAAAAACAAAAAAAATAAGAGTACACCTAATGTGTACTCTCATTTTTTATTTATTCACCGATGCAATCTAGTAATTGCTTAGTACGAGAATTAGCCTCTAAAATCATATCTCCTAAATATGAAGCAGTATTTTCTAAGCTAAATCTTTCCTCACGATTAACGATTAGGGTATTAATATCCTTATTAATGAATACAGCCTTATTTTCCTCATGAGTGCTGTTGTTAGTAACCTTACCATCCTGCATAACTACAACTGAGTTATACTTTTCACCATTAATTTCCTTAATATGGTTAACACGAACATTAAGCTCACAAGCATCCTCGCCATAAACACCAGCAATATTGAATGCCTTATTTGAATTCTTAAGAATTGCTCCATCGTTATTTTCAACGAATTCAACATTACTATAGGCAATACGTTGACCCTTTAGATTTTCAATTGTTGCAATCTTCTTTGTAGCGTCCTCCGCATAAGCAATAAACTTTTCAGATGAGCATTCAGGATTGTTATAGCCATACTCACAATCAATACGATAAGCATGAATTGTAACAGCTGTATTTTCCTTAATGAAGCGGAATACATTAACCTCTACGCCATTTGGAAGCTTTTCCTTACCAGTTTGTACATTATATCCCTCAAAAGCCTTGCGTAATTCAGCATCCTTTGAATTTAATTTGCTAAAATTACCAAAGTAAGTATATGTTTGACTAATTGTTTGAACTTTCATAATATAATTCCTCCATTTTTATATATTATATCATGAAAACGCTTCTATTAAAATAGTTTTTTTAACTTATTAGTCCATCTTCAATCTTCAATATTTCTTCTGTTTCCTCATCAATAATAAAATCATCAAGCGCATAAATGATAGTATCATCCTCATTCATGCTCATATTAATGGCACTCATCCATAATGAGGTTTCTTTATCGTTATACAAAAAAATCACCATACATAGTATGGCAATTTTATTATTAATTATTCTTCATTAATTCTTTTTTATAATCCTCATATCCCGGCTTATCTAGAAGGGCAAACATGTTCTTCTTATAGGCCTCAACACCAGGCTGATTAAAAGGATTAACACCTAGGCTATAGGCTGAAATAGCACAAGACATTTCAAAGAAATAGGCAAGGTATCCATAGCTATAAGCCGAAATTTCTGGAATTTCTACAAGCATATTAGGAACACCTCCCGCTGTATGGGCAATTCTTGTAGCCTCACAAGCCTTTTGATTTACATAATCAACCGTATGTCCACATAGATAGTTTAGACCATCAAGGTTTTCCTCATCCTTAAGAATTTCAAGATCAGATTGAGGCTTTGTAACCTTTAATACAGTTTCAAAGAAATGACGCTTACCATCCTGAATCATTTGACCTAAAGAATGTAGGTCAGTTGAAAATGAAACAGATGATGGATAAATACCTTTATGATCCTTACCCTCTGATTCTCCAAATAGCTGCTTCCACCACTCAGAAAAATAATTTAAACAAGGCTCATAATTAATTAAAAGCTCAACATCATAGCCCTTTTGATATAAATAATTTCTAATCGCTGCATAATATAAGGCAGGATTTCCCTTTGTTTTTTTTCTTGTAAGGACTAAAGCATCGCTTGCACCCTTCATCATTTGATCAATATCAATACCGGCACAGGCAATAGGAAGTAGACCTACTGCAGTTAAAACTGAAAATCTTCCCCCTACATCATCAGGAACAGTAAACATTTCATAGCCCTCGCTTTTAGCAAGTGTATGAAGGGCTCCCTTAGCCTTATCTGTTGTTGCAAAAATTCTATTTTTAGCTTCACTACCATACTTTTCCTCAGCAAGCTTCTTTAAAGCTCTAAAAGCAATTGCAGGCTCAGTTGTTGTACCAGATTTAGAAATAACATTAATGCAAAATTCCTTATCACGTAAATAAGCAACTAGCTCATTTAGGTAGCTTGAAGACATTTGGTTTCCTGCAAAAATAATTTCAACATCATTTTTTCTAAAGTAGCCCTTAAGCATTTCAATGGCGCTTCTAGCACCAAGGTATGATCCACCAATACCTACAACTACAAGAATTTGTGAATTAGCCTTAACCCTTAAGGCTGCTTCCTTAATACGTGCAAATTCCTCTTTGTCGTAGCAGTTAGGAAGGTCAAGCCATCCTAAGAAATCATTGCCAAGGCCCTCTCGTGACATTAAAACGTCATATGACTTTAAAGACGCCTCTAAACAAGAATCAAAATCTGCGCCTAAAAAAGGCTTAATATTATCATAATTAAAATTTAAATAATTCTTCATACAGCACTCCACTAGTCTAAATTTGTAACATTTTCAACGCCAATAACGCCTGGAACCTCATCCATAAGCATCGCCTCAACGCCACCCTTTAGGGTATCATCAAGCATCATGCAGTCAAGACATGCACCCATCATTCTAACATATACAATACCGTTTTCAAATTTAACAAATTCAATATCTCCACCCTCACTATTTAGGTAAGGCTTAATTTTATCAATAACCAAATTAATTTGTTCGATTTGTTCTTCTAAATTCATAAAAAATCACCTTTTTTAATAATACATTAATTCTAATCTTTTTACAAGCAAAATACTCAGCGATTATTACGCGGACGGCTATTTGACTTGTGACGACGCTGACTTAGCTCGGCTTGCTTATCCTTTAATATTTCATTTGCCAAATCATCAGGAAGAGGATAGGTTTTAACTGAATTTAGGCTATTCATATCAAGTACAATATGAGGCGCATTTTTCTCAGTATGAAGTAAAACTAAGGAATCCTTATCGAAGGCCTCTTTTTCAATATGAGGAACCTCTGTATCACCCTTAGTAATTTCTTCTGTTTCCTTATCATCCTTATGCTCATTATAAAGCGCTTCTGTAATTCTCTTTAAAATAAAATAGGCAGGCTTATAATTACAAGCCTCAATTAGATAATCAGGAATATATTCATAATATTCCTTAGCCTGAGGATTTTCATTAAAGCCCTTTAACCTAAGCTTTGAATCTGATATGTCACCTACAACATATGTAAATTGATCATACCATTCCTCTATATAGCATTCCTCAAACCTTTCTATATTAAAAGCTGATTTAACATTCTTAAGAATTTGAAAATATCCCTTTGTCGTTTTTACTACCATAAAAATCACCTGCATGTATTTTAACACAAAAGACCCTATTTGTCACGAAGCTATGAAGCATAGAAATAATAATTAGGAATATCATTATTAATAATTCCTGATGATAATAAAATATTATCCTCATAATTAATTAGCTGCTCCTGAAAGGGGATTTGTACATAAATATTCATTTTTATTTGTAAGGATATTTCATAAAGCTGATTATTAATTCCATAATCAGCTACATTAGTTACTATTTCACTGTCGAAGGCCTGATAAATATTTAGCTTAATAGGAACCCTAAGACCATCTGTAAAAATAAATTTTTTCGTAAAAAAATAGCCAACCGGAACCGATAGATAATTTATATCGCTCTCAATTTTAGGATTTAATTCACTTAGTAGGCTTGAGGCCTCAGCCTTAATGCTTAGAGCCTCATAGGAATCTAAGTAGGCATAGGCTACCTTCCCCTCATCATTATATTTAAGGCGCATGAGGCTATCTGACATATTTTCTAAAATCGAGCTCTTAATAACCTCTGTTACATTATCCTCATAGATTTGCATCGCCTTTGTTTTTACATAGGCTTTAACATTATCATCAAAATAGGACTGCGTAATACTAAGAAAAAGGGATAACAGTAAAATCAAAAAAATAATTCTTCTTTTTTTACGAAATAAATGCCAAAGCCTCATCAACTCTCATTCCCTTATATGCACCTAAGGCCTTTAAGCCCTTTGTCAAATCATAGATATTAGCATTTAGCATATCATCAAAGCTTTTAACACCTCTAACGCTTGCACATAATACATTTCTTTCAAGCATTTGCGGGCTATTATAAACCTCAACATTTAAGGCTCCACACATAATAAAGCCCTTACTACCTTTAATAATTAAAAGGGTTGTTTTAGGAAGAGGAATTTCTATTCCCTCATATTTTATTCCCTTCACAATAATTTCCTTCAATTTTCTCACCCGCTAAATATATGCAAAAGAAATTCTAAATAGACATTTTTAATCATTTTACTTCAAGCTTAATTTGATAGCCTAAAACGACATTTTTAGCATTCATATTCATTTTTAAATTTTGAGTATGTTTTCTAAGAAATACGAATGCATATGACAAATGGTATTACATAATTTACTTTTTTGCAAAAAAGAAAGGACCCTAAATTAGAGTCCATCCATAATTAATTTAGCTTATTTTGTTTTTTTCTTTTAATACCATAGCAAATAAAGAAGGCACCAAGACAAATAAGCACGGCAGCTGAGGCACCAATAATAGCCCATAAATAGCCAGGCATTGAATTATCACGAGCAATCAAGCCAAATTGGCTGGTGCTAGACTTAAGATTAAAGCTAGTATAATCACCATATACGTTAGAGCTTACCTCTTCCTTCTCATTTTCATTACATACATAAACCTTAGAATTAGTATCCTTAATTTTTACTATGATATTATCATATGTAACCTCTTTACCATTAACTGTAAAGATTAGAACATAGTTATCACCCATACGCTTAACAGTAAGCTTAGTTTCAGGAGCGAATTCACCCTCAACAATGATCATTTTATCATCAGATGAAATACTTGTAGTAATAACCTCATACTTAGCATAAATGATATTGCTATCCTGCATATCCCACTCAACAAAATATCTTGCCTTATCACCTTGATAATAATAAGCACCATTTAAAAGGCTGGCATATTTAAATCCCGGCTCGGCTGGCATATTTCCATCATATACACGGCAAATGGAATTAATTTCAAAGGAATCATGGTCATCAACATCACCACTATCCTTATTCCATTCCATGAAAATATAAATCTTAGATTCACGAGCAATTTTAGCTTCAATTTCGAATAAAGCATCCATCTGCTTCTTTGCTAGGCTATTATAGTCTAAAGTTACATCAAAATCATCATAAACAACTTGCTCCTCAAAGGCCTTAAGGAATGGATATGACGAAGTTGATGTACCACCAATGTAGTAATCATTGGCAAAGCGATTATCTAAATACATAGATAAGGTATTATAGCTAATTAAAGACTTTGAATCAATTAAGCAGGCTGCAAAATCAGAATCTGCACCATAATTATTTTGATTAATTCCCTTATATATATTATCAATATAATAATTATATTTAATTAAATCATTAAAGTTTGATGATGACATATCAAGAGAATCTGCATATCCTAAAATATTTCCAATATATGTAGATGTAGATTCAGTTACAAAATAGCAGTCGCTTATATTAGAAATAACATTAGAAGCCTTAGTTGCGTAGCCCGCAATTCCACCAAGATAGCTCACACCCTTAATTACAGTGTATGACATTGAATATGAAATGGTACCATCAATATATCCGGCAATTCCACCAACATATTTAGCGCTGTTAAGCCCACTTGCAAAAATGTTTCCATAGGAAATAGATTCCGTAATTGTCGCATTTTTCATTTGACCAGCAATTCCACCCACATAGGAACCACTTTCAACAGTTATATTTGCATTATTAATACATGCTCTAATCGTACATTTAATATCTACTAAGCCACAAATTCCACCAACACTTGTATTTCCAAAAATGCGCGCATTGTTGTAGCAATACAATATAATATTCTTATTTAAATTAGTAGCCTCTACTACATCATCATTATCCTTAGATGAATTTAAAATAGAATCAATTATTTCTTGGTAATCAGATGAGCCAAAATAATCATTATAATTAGAATCCGATGATACAGTTGTATAGTATCCTACAATTCCACCAACATTAGTTCTTCCGTACACATCGCCGTAATTATTTGTAAAATAGAAGGCACCATTGCTAAGACCCGCAATTCCACCAACGAATACACCAACGCTTGCATAGCCTACAATACCACGGTTATTACTTGAAATAACCTCACCAATTGAATATCCCGCAATTCCACCAATACATCTTACATTATCATTAGTTGGATATTGCTTATTATTAATCTGGCCATAGTTTGTAGAATTAATAATTTTACCAGCATTAAAGCCCGCAATTCCACCAATATAGCTCTTACCTAATACATCAGCATTATTAGTAACATTAATAGCTCTTGAATAGCCTACTTTCTTAGTTGAATCAACAGAGCTATCATCCTTATCAAGCTTGTAATTACCCATATAGGCAACAACACCTACATAGCTCTTACCACTAATAAAACCATTAACAGTTAAATTTTCAATATTACCAAATAAACGACCAACAAGTCCAACATATGAGCTAGTTTCAGCCTCAATTCTTAAATTATCAAATTCAACATTTCTGATAATAGCTATTTTAGTTACAAGTCCAAAAAGTGAAGCCTCTTCGGTTGCGTCATCAGATGAAATAGTTAAATTACTAATAGTATGGTAATTTCCATTAAATTCACCACTAAAGCTTCTAATATGCTTAGAAGTAATTCTTGAAGCATCTAAATCCTTAGTTAAATTGAAAACCTTATTTAAGGAATATTCACTATCGTTATTACATGAATTAACAAAGTTAACAAAATCAGAAAGATTAGAAATCGTAATTTCTTCCTTTGGATTTTCATCCTTAAGTAAAGAATATTTATAATTTCTTAAACGAGAATAGCTATGCTCAGGAGAGAAAATAATTTCATATTTTCCAGGCTGATTTAGACATACATAATCAGAGCCATCCTTATAATCATCAACACCATTTGTAATATAAAATTCAACCTTATTTTTAGCGTTATACTCATCAATTGTTAGATAAAGAA
>URFB01000013.1 GCA_900547045.1 uncultured Mollicutes bacterium | reverse complement strand
AAGCTCATTTTTTGAAGAAAAATTTTTTTAATTTTTTTGCATAAATAATCATTTTAAGGCTTTTTTCTTATAAAAAAAGAATTAATGCTGTTTAGTCATTAATTCTAATATATAGCATATATCTAATGTTTCTTCACTAATTGTGACACTATAATATAATTCTGGTTCCTTTTTAATATTGAAGGATACCACAAACAAATTAAAATGACGACCCATTCTTACGGCATACATTTTATAATATTTACTATTTATAAAGCCATTCGTAAACTCTTCAATTGAGTCGAAGCAATAGCCCTTTGATGGTAGATAGTCAGGTGCATCATCAAGCGTTATATTTTCAACATAGCCAAACTTGGTTAAAACCTTAAAAACATCAGCCTGATTATAGGATAGCTTAAGGCCTACACTTTCCTTAAGAAAGCCTGAGGCCCAGCTAAGCTTATCATTTAGATACTTTTCTTGGTCCATGCTTCTTCCTTATAATCTTGTAGCCTACATATGAAGCAACAGATACAACAACGACACTACCAAATGCTATGCAGCAAACAAGTCCTAAGCTATTTTCTGTATTTTGTAAAGCCGATTTAGCCTGATTTACAATCGTTTCACATCTAGTCATATAATTTGAATCCTTTGACTCAAATAGGAAAACCGTATCTGAGTTTGATAATGGATTTAGGTAAAATTCATATTTAGATGTTAGCTCACCAAGGGTTACATTTCTTGCAGGATTAGTCTCATCCTCATAATATAGCTCATCCTTGTTTTCAAGGTATAGGCTAGCAACTGATTTTAAGGTTGGAGAATATCCTATCGCAAGCGCGTTTTGGAAGGCATTTTCTGGCTCTAGCATGAAATTGATAAATTCATTAGCTAGCTTTTCATTCTTTGAGGTGGTAGGTATTACCATTGAATCAAAGAAGGCAGCGGTTGTTTTAGGTACATAAACATTAAAGTCTAAGCCCTCAAGACCATCCTTAGAGTTTGCCTTATCAAGTCCCTCATCAAGAGCTAGATATAGGGCATCAAAGAAATCTCCAAGCTGTGTAAAGACAACATCTAAATCGCCAGTTGCAACCTTACGCTTAAGCTGATCATCGCCCCAAACATCAAAGGATGCACCCTTAATACCTGATACAAGCTCAGCATCTTTAAATGATTCAACATTAGGATTTAAATTATTACTCATTAAATAGCTTGAAACGGCCCAACGAGCAGTTGAATACATACCTGTTTTAACATCAAAATCATAAAGACTCTTATCAAATAGGGCCTTAAATTCATTGGTCTTAACGACCTCTTCGGTTTGACTATTTTTAGTTGAGTAAATCATTGAATAGGCACCCCAGAAGTAAGGCATTGCATAGCTTAAGGTCTCTGCCATATTTTTTTCTCTTAGGCTTGTAAGGTCATCATTAAACATGCTCTTATAGCCCGTAAGGTTCTTAAGGCTTGCATTATTTACATCAATTTCCTTAAGTAAGCCCTCATTATAAAGCTTAGTAACCATATAGTCACCAGGAATGGCAACATCATATGAGGTAGTACCAGCTGTAATCTTTTGATACATAGTTTCAGAAGACGTTACAGTCTCCTCAACAACTGTTGCATTATATTCTGATTCGAATTTAGCAACTAGCTCCTGATCAATATATTCACCCCAGTTAAGTAAATATAGGGTATTATTACTTCCACCACTCTTTAAAATTACACATGCAAAAACCGTAAAAAGAATAATGATTGCGCCAATAATTGAGATTTTTTTCATTATTTAGCCACCTTCTTCTTTCCTTTTTTGCTTGTTTTAATAGAAATACAAAGAACAATTGCAAGAGTAACCATTGTAAGTAGAGCATTATAAGCATATGAACCAGCTGAGAAATTCTTCTTTGTATATGAGTTATATACATAATTTGAGAAATTATAGAAGCCATTACCCTGTGTAAAGTATGAAATAACAAAGTCATCAATTGATAGTGTAAATGCAAGTAAAGCTCCCGTCATAATTGCTGTTTGAAGGGATGGAATAACAACCTTAAATAGGCTCTTTACAGGTGAGCAGCCTAAATCCTGAGCTGCCTCAAATAAAGACTCATCAGTTTGCTGAAGCTTTGGAAGCACCATCATAATTACATATGGAGTTGTAAAGAAGACATGTGCAACAAGCATTGTAGGGAATCCAAATACCTGAGGGATAATTGGCAGTAATAATGAGAAAATAATCATTATTGAAACACCTGTTACAATTTCTGATTGCATCATTGGCATTTCATTTAAAAAGCTCATCGCCTTTTTAGCCTTACCCGTTAGGGCATTAATACCAATTGATGAAAATAAGCCTAAAGCCGTTGCAATTGCTGTAGCCCAAAACGATACTAAAAGGGAATCTAAAATATTACGGTAAAGCTTCGCATTAGTAAAAATTTCCTTGTAATTATCAAATGTAATTTTACCAAAATGAAGTGCCTGCATTGCATTGGCATCAGAATTAAATGATTGATAAATAATTACAAAAACAGGAATATACATAAGTAAAAGAGCAAATACCACAAATAATGCCTTCAGTACAAGAGGAAGATATTTTCTAAAACCTGTTGCTTCTATCATAGAATACCATCCTCCTTCTTTGTTTTTCCAAGGACAAGAAGAACGAAAATAATAATAACAGATACAAAAATAGATAATAATGAACCTAAATTATAATTATTTGCGGTCTTAAACATATTTTCAATAATATTACCAATCATATTAACCTTACCATCACCGATAATAGCCGAAATCGCAAAGCCAGTTGCGGCAGGAAGGAATACCATTGTCATACCAGATACAGCACCATCAAGGGATAAAGGAAGGGTTATCTTAAAGAATGTTTTCCATGCAGGTACACCTAAATCCTTAGAGGCCTCAATTAAGGAACGATCTAGCTTTTCTAGGATTGTATAGATTGGGAAAATCATAAATGGAAGATAGGTTGTAACCGTTACAAAAATAACGGCACCCTTACTACCAATTAGATTAAAGCTTGAAAATAAGCTTGATGAAAATAGCTTATACCATGATAATATTCTTAGCATGGAATTACACCACATAGGTAAAATCATACAAAGTAAAACTAAAACCTTATGCTTTAGATTAGAAAATGAGATGAAATAGGCTACAGGATATCCTATTAATAAGCAAATAATAGTGGTCCAGAAGGCGATAACTAAAGAATTCCATAAAGCCTCCCAATAGGCAAAATCAGTAAGCTCCTGATAATTCTTCATTGTTAAGCTGGCTCCATTCAATCTCACTCCGTCGGATTTTAAAAAGGTTAGGGCAAACATTAATACTAGTGGTAAAACAACTAGGATTATAAGCCAAACGAAATAAGGAATTGAAAAGTACTTAAATCTTTTCATATTACTCCTCTGATTTCATCATATGAATCTCATATGAATCAATCTTTAAGCCAATACGCTGTCCGACCTCAACGTTTTGGTAATCCTCAACTAATAAATCCATTCCTTCACATAAAACATGCATTTCAAAATGAATACCTGTGAATACTGACTTTGTTACAATACCCTGTAAAATAGCACTATCAGGATCATCGAGCACTAAGTCAAAGTCCTCAGGTCTAATTACAGCATTAACATGCTCACCTGGTTCAAATGTCGTAATATAGGTATCAAAATCAGCACCAAGGAAATTAAAGACATTGTCACCAACGAAGGTACCCTCTAAAATATTAGCTCCATCGTAGTTTGCAAGAATCTTCTCCTTCTTTTCAGTGATTGATTCAACATAAATATTGTTAGGTGAAATCGTAAAGCCAATTTCATCTCCAACGGCAAACTTATCCTCAGATGATACATGAATAATAGTACCATTTAGCTCAACATCCATAATATATGAATTAACCTGGAACTTAACAGACTTTACACGACCAATTAGCTTAGCAGATTCAATAGGTGCAACGTCGAAATCTTCCTTTTCAACAATAATATAAACCTTATCTCCTGGTTCAAGATCAAGAGATGAAACCTTGAAGGTCTTATTAAGCATTGTAAGTCTTCTTTTATCTGAATATACACCTGGAATAATATTGGCCTCACCAATAAATGACGCTACAAAGCGGTTAGTTGGTGTATTATAAATATCCTCAGGACGACCAATTTGCTGAATCTTACCACCATTCATTACAATGATCGTATCAGACATAACCATGGCCTCCTCTTGGTCATGGGTAACAAAGATGAAGGTAATTCCTAGCTTTTGCTGAAGCTCCTTAAGCTCAAGACGCATCTTCTTACGAAGCTTTAAATCTAGTGCTGAAAGAGGCTCATCTAAAAGTAAAATACGAGGCTTGTTAACGATTGCTCTGGCAATGGCAATTCTTTGCATTTGTCCACCAGATAATTGATTAATTTGACGCTTTTCATAGCCCTCAAGATTAACAAGCTTTAAGGCCTTAGTGACCTCATTTTTAATAACTTCCTCTTTAAATGTACGCTTTGAGATACGATCAAGCATCTTTTGATAAACATCAAGCTCTGCTGTTTCCTCAAGCATTTTATTAACAGTATCCTTATAAGAATCACCCTTAAGCTCTACAGTAACATCATGACGAGCAATTATTTCCGAAAGTAGCTCCTTGTAATTATGAGCACGTGCTTGCTCCTTTGTAATTTCCTTAAGCTCTTCCTTTATGCTTTCAGTTACTGATAAATCCTTAAAATATTCAATTGCAGCTTTACGGACGTCACGTGGCTTATCAAATTTAGCAAGATATTTGATAACATTATCAACCTCTTCCTCATCAAAGCCATATTCCTCCATCATTTCCATAACACCAAGGTCATAAACATTTGAATAGACATTGTTTCTTAAACCAAACGCAACATTATCATAAATGTTTAAATGAGGAAACAAAGCATAGCGTTGGAAAACTGTATTAATGGGTCTTTTATGGCTTGGAAGCATTCCAATCTCTTCACCATCAAGTAGCAGCTGACCTTCTTGCATTGTTTCAAATCCACCAATAATACGTAAAGATGTTGTCTTTCCACATCCTGATGGACCAAGTAATGTAACGAATTCATTTTCGTTAATCGACATATCGAAATCTTCAAGTATTACGTTATCTCCGTATGCCTTTCTGATTCCCTTAAGTTCAACTAAAGTACGGGCCATTTCTTTCTCCTAATAATATAATATTTTTTTGGTTTTTAATAATACTTTTTGGGGTATTCTATATAACTAGCACAATAATAGCATAAACATTTTTTAAAGTAAACAATAAAATCACAAAATTATTTTAACTCTTTTTGATTAATGAAATTTAAGTGAAATATCAAGCGCCTTAGAGGCGTAGGTTAGGGCCCCAACAGAAATAAAATCAACACCTAGGGCCGCAACTGACTTAACACGCTCAATACTCATATTACCAGATGCCTCAAGCCTTTTTTGGTGATTATTAAGCTTAACACACTCTGCCATAAGCTCATTTGACATATTATCTAGCATGATAATATCAGCCTCAGTTTTTAAAGCTTCCTTAAATTGCTCAAGGCTTTCTACCTCAACCTCAATAGTTAAATTAGTTTTTTCCTTAGCAAGGGCAACGGCCTTACTAATAGATCCTACTGCATCAATGTGATTATCCTTAATTAGGACCATATCTGATAAGGAATAGCGGTGATTAAAGCCACCACCATCTCTAACCGCCTGACGCTCAAGAATTCTAAGATTTGGTGTTGTCTTTCTAGTATCAAGAATTTTGGTTTCTGTTTCAATTTCCTTAACAAAATTATGCGTATTAGTCGCAATTCCTGACATTCTTTGCATAATATTTAGGCTTAATCTTTCAGCTTTAAGAATGGTTTTAGTATTTCCATCAACAATACCAATAATATCACCCTTAGAAACATAATCTCCATCCTTAAAATTGAAGAAAAGCTTATAAGAACCACCTACTTGTTTAAAGACCTCACTAGCCACCTCAAGGCCTGAGATAATTCCTGCTTCCTTGGCAATAAATTTTGCGTGAGATTGATGACTATCCTCAATTAAGCTATCTGTTGTAACATCGCCCTTGGGCATATCCTCCTTAAGGGCTCTTCTTATAATATCAATAATTTCCTCTTGCATAATTAATCTAGGCGGAAATGACAGCCTAGTGACTCCTTTCTTGCAAGGGCTGCATCGATAACCTCCATCGCAACCGTTGCCATATTTAATGTTTCATAATAATATCTTGAAAATACCTTAATTTTCTTTAAATTGCTTAAATGCTTAGAAATAATTTTTTTCGCAAGCAATAAGCCCTCCTCCTTACGAACAATAAAGACATATTTAGACATTGTATCTCTAATATCAACTCTTATATCCTTAAAGTTATAAGGCTCATGCGTAAATTCTAAATCCGGTAGGACAATATCAATTTTAGAAAAATCAGTTGACTCATTAATGCTTTTAGCGGCTCTAGCTCCATATACAACACATTCAAGTAAGGAATTAGATGCTAGGCGGTTTGCACCATGAACACCCGTACGAGCACATTCGCCAACAGCGTATAAATTATCCATTGATGTTTTCGCATTTAAATCGGTCTTAATACCACCACATAAGAAATGCTCAACTGGGCATACAGGAATATAGTCCTTAGACATATCAATACCATGATCAAGACAGTGCTTATAAATAGTTGGAAATCGCTTCATTAAAAATTCCTTAGGCTTATGAGTAATATCAAGATAAACATGATCAGACCAGGTATCAAACATTTCACGATAAATAGACTGTGATACAACATCTCTTGGGGCTAGTTCCATTCTTTCCTTATCATACTTAGCCATAAAGCGTTCACCCTTAATATTTCTTAGGATGGCTCCCTCACCACGAACAGCCTCAGAAATTAAAAAGGCTTGTCCGGTTTTATCCTCCTCATAAAAGCCGGTTGGATGGAACTGAACAAATTCCATATCCTCAATTTTAACATTGGCACGCTTGCAAAGGGCAATACCATCACCACACGCAATCTTTTCATTAGTTGTATTTTTATAAATACCACCAATTCCTCCGGTTGCAATTACAATCTTATTTGCAAGAACGTAAACCTCTTCATTATTCTTATTAATTACAATAACACCTAAGGCCTTATTATTATTTTCAAGAATTTCAATAGCCATTTCATCTTCAAAAATCTTAATATTTTCTCTTTGCTTTAAGGCTTCTCTTAAATCAGCCATAACATGAGCGCCGGTGTCATCACCACCCGCGTGTAAAATACGACGCGAACGGTGACCACCCTCAAGGGTACGAACAAGCTCACCCTTTTCATTTCGGTCAAAATTAACACCAAAGCTTAAAAGCTTTTCAATATTTTGAGGAGCCTCGTCAACTAAAATACGAGTAGCCTCCTTATCATTATGATATCCTCCTGCTCTTAGGGTATCCTCAAAATGCTCATCCATTTGAGCCTTAGAAAAAATTGTTTCGGCGGCAATTCCTCCCTGAGCTAAATTTGATGAACCAATTTCAATCTTATCCTTAATAAATAAGCCGATTTTCAAATCACTTCTTATATTTAAGGCTGTGTAGATTCCGGCAAGACCTCCGCCAAGAACAATAACATCAAATTGTTTTATTTCCTTCATATTATACCTCTTTATAATCAATAATATCTTTATTAACCTCAATAATATTCTTATCGCTTAATATATCAATAACACGATCAAAATAAAGCTTTGTTTGGCTTGAGCCCTTAGGATAGCCAACAAGCAAATTAAACTCACTATATAAAATTCTCTTGCTAGTAGTTTTAACATGCTTTATAACTCGCATAAAGCCATCCTCAAGCTCCTCAACATAAATTCCTTCGATTTTAGGATAATATGAATCGGCTTTATACATTCTAAAATCAACGTCATATAAATCACTAGGCTTAAGAATAAAGCCAATCACCTTATGAAGTCCATTTGTACTAACAATTTCATCAATAACGCCATCCATCTCGGCCTCAAGTGACGTTGTTAATCTACTCTTACCAAAAAGCGGTAAAATTAGCTTCTTTAAATCAAAAATACGAATTGGCGCTAAAGCTTCGATAATTCTTAAAATAGCATCTTCCTTTGATTTTTCATTATGAATGGCATCTGATACAATAGCACTTGCATCAGGGTAGGTCATAAATAAGGAATCAATTGTAATAGCCTCACTTGTATCCTCACATTCATAATCATCATTATTATAGCTCTTATTTTCCTCATCCTGACCATGAGAAAGTAAATTTAAGATTTCATTATGATAAAGGCTTGGATTCTTATAATAAGGAAGGCTCCAGGCATGATATAGCACCCAGCCTCTTTGGCTTAGTGCACTATCAATTAGGATATTGCGGTCCTTAACGGTTTTAAGATGCTGATAATTTTCACCATCAGTTAAAATTCCTAAAATAATATGCGAATCATCCTTAGGATCAAGAACTGCTAAATCAATTTTATAGCCTGAATAGCCAATGTTTTTTACCGTTTTATACTCATGCTCATTTAAGAATCTAGCAATCGATTTAATCATACCATTATCGCTTTCATTTTCCTTAAATTCATAAGCCTTAACGCTTGAAGCAAATTCAATATAATCATGAAGCATAATGACGCCCTTATTAGTTATTTTAGCAAGATTAAACAAATCCGGCCTTAAGGATGAGGCTAAAATAACGCTTTCCTTAGCACGCGTAATTGCAACGTTAAGACGTCTGTAGCCACCATCATTGTTTATCGGACCAAAATTTAGGCTAAGCTTGCCACTTGCATCAGGACCAAAGGTTGTAGATAGAATAATGATATCTCTTTCATCACCCTGTACTGATTCAAGATTTTTAACAAAAAAGGCTTCATTTTTATCAGAGCTAAAGAATTCCTCGTATTCCTGATTTCTTAATCTTTCATGATGAATTAGCCTTTCAATATAGGATTGCTGAGCCATATTGAAGGTTACAACTCCTAAGGACTTATCAGGATAATTTCTTGCAATCTCCATTACTAAATCAACTACTTTTCGAGCTTCATTTTCGTTAATTCTCTTTCCGTGAATATATTGCCCATTAGCTACATATTCATATCTAAGACCAAGTCCTTCCTTTTTAATACAGCTTGGGAAGCTTGTAAGGTCATGATATATTTCCTTATTAGAGAAGGCAATTAATGATTCATCCTTAGATCTATAGTGCCAGCTAAGCATAATTTTAGGAAGTGAGGTTAATGCCTCATCGAGAATGGATTCATAAACCTCATATTCAGCGTCTTCATCCTCCTCATCATCAAATGCCATATCAAAGAATGATGTAGGAGGTAGCTGCTCATTATCACCAACAATAATAATTTGATCTGCACGATACATCGCCCCAATGGCATTTTCACTGGTAATTTGTGATGCTTCATCAAAAATTACACAATCAAAATGGAAGGCATCACTATCAAGATAGGTTGCTACACTTAAGGGTGACATCATAAAAATAGGCTTTAAATTCATTAAAATAGAAGGTATTTCCTTAAATAGCATTCTTAAAGCCTTAAGCTTTCTTTTCTTATTAGCCTCCTCAAGTAAGGTCTTTACCTCAAGGTTAGAGCCCATAACCGAATCAAGCTCAGGCCATGATTTAGTAACAAGCTCTCTGATTTTAACCTTTGCAATTTCCTTCATCTTGTCATCAAGGGCCTGGTATTTACTAATAATATTATTTAAATAGGCTCCCGAATAAATATCTAGACGCGAATTTTCATTAAGATATTCATTTAAGCATAATTCATAAAAATGCTTAAGAAAAGCATTTTTATAATCATCAGGCTTAATATTAAGCTTTAAGCATTCCTTTTTGAATGAGCTAATTCTTTTATCAAGCTTTTGGTAGGAATTAATAAAATCAATATATTCATATAAACGATCAAAATACACATAGGCCATATTTAGCCTTTGATTTAAAATTAACGGATTTTCATCTCTTAAATCATAATCAAAATATTCATTAAGCTCTGAAATTGATTTATTAATCTCTTCCTTTAGACTCTTAATTTTACTAACCAGTAACATTAAATAGGCTTCATTTTCGGGTTTTTTAAGCAAAGCTAAAAAATTATTATAGGATGAAATACTAATACTTTTAGTACCATCCTCATGAATCTTAAGTGCTAAAAGAAGGCGGTTTAATTCATAGAAATCGGTTAAGGCCCCAAAATAAAGCTCAGGAAGCTTTTCTGATAATTCAATATCAATTCGCTTCGATTCTAAATAGCCATCCTTATATTCCTTAAGAGCCTTTATGTCCTCAAGCTCTTCATCATATTTCATATTTTTAGGATTTAAAAGATAACCCTCAAGGAGGCTATCAAGCTTTTTGTAGCCAAATACACGCTTTACCTTTGATTGATACTCAAGCATTTCACTATAAATGGCATCAATATCTAAATCAAGGAAACTAAGCTTATACTTTTTAACTAAGCTGTCTCTTAACTCCTTGTTTCTTTTAAATATTTTTTCAAGCCTTAATGATACCTCATATAAGGAGGAAGCATTTTTAAGTTCTAAATATTTACTATCAGAATCCTTAAGAACTAAGGCAGACTCCATAAAGGAAACAATTTCATCAATATTTTTAATATCATGGATTTCTAAATCAAATTTATTTTTAGTATCCTTTAAAATATCCATCAGACGAGAAAGAGACATCCTTGAGGCGTTAATTTTTTCCTTAAAGCTTTACTCCTCCTTCTTTGTTAGCCTGTTTCGGTTAAAAAGATAGAAGGGATGCGATTTAGGATCATCACCAAGACGCTTAGAAACAGATGAAAAAATTTCAATTTGTTCAATATATTCTGTTAGCATCTTCTTGCTTATCTCAAGTGGTTTTTCTAAGCTAAAGCTCATTTGACTAATTTGGCTTAGCTCCTCAATTTTAGATACAAGCTCAAAGACAGTCAAATTTAGGGGCTCAATCTTTTTTTGAATTTCCTCTAAATATTGATTCATTTTCATCATTAGGCTTTCATCCGTTGCCATATCATCGCGAGCCTTTTCAGAAACCATAATACGATTATTTTGAACAGAATTTAGATTATCATAAATTCCCTTAACAATATCCTTTTTATTGGCATTAGTATCAAATAGGGGTAGGGCATAGGAATCTAAATTACATTTTTTTAAATTACGATATACAACCTCAAGAGCTGATTTCTTCTCGCAAACAAAAAGAACCTTCTTATTTTTAGCAATAAGCTCAGCTAGCATATTAGTAATTGTTTGGCTCTTTCCTGTACCAGGTGGTCCCTGAAGGACAAAGCTTAAGCCCTCTTTAGCATAATAAATCGCCTTATATTGACTCGAATCCGCAGCTAAAACCTGATTTTGTTCCTCAAGTCCTTCTGCCTTATCTAAATCAACATCACTAAGCCTTAAGCCCTGATTTAGGCTTGATTCAAGTCCTGAAAGAGCTCTTACAATAGGGCTTTTAACAATTTTATCCTCATTATTTACTATATCCTGATACATCATTATTTTGGAAAATGAAAATAAACCAATGTATACACTGTATAAAATCTTAAAGTCAAGCTTAGATACTAAAGCATTTACATAATTTAAATAGCTCTTTAGATCCTGGCCTTCCTTTCTTGCTAAATCAATTTTATATTCAAGCCTAAGCTTGTATACAATATTATCATTAATAATAAAATCATCATCAAGCGGACGTACCTTAAAGGGATCTAAAACTGATTTTTGAGATATTTCAATTGGAACTAAGGCAAGGGGTGCTAGATATTCCTGACCTTCATCCTTGTAGGATAAAAAGCCAAAGGCCATATAAAGAGCATTTACACCATTTTCCTCATAATATAGGCGGCCCTTTTTGCTTAAATTATTTAAAGCATTATTAAGACGCTGATATATCGTCGTTGAATAGAAATAATTTTTCTTAGCACTTGGCTTAAATCTTTTTCTAATTTCATTTATTTCTTCAATTTCATATCTATCCTTATAATAAATCATTTTACCTAAGGCATTAGTAAGCTTGTGATCTAATGATTCCTCAAAGGCTCCATCAAAATCACCTATGCTATCAAACAATTTCGCAAATTCATAATTGCTTGATTCCATAAAATCATCATATAATTTATAAAAATCATCCGCGATAATTTCAACGGTTGAGGCGACTGATTTTCTAAAATTAATTAATCTATTTCTTCTACCAACGTCTAATAGCCTTCTTTTCCATTTTGTAAGCTTCTTTTTCAACGTCACCACTCCTTGTTATTTTATTATAACCAATTTATCTACTATTAGACTTTAAAAGCTCAATCTCTTCCTCAGTTAAAGGTCGATACTCACCAAGCTTAAGTGCTTCATCGAGTGTAATATCACCAAAGCCAACACGCTTTAGGTATGTAACCTTCATGCCTAAGGCTTCAAGCATTCTTTTTACCTGATGATATTTTCCCTCGTGAATATAAATATAGGCTTCATTATCAGATAAAAGCTCAAAGCGAGCAGGAAGGGTTTTATAGCCATCATCAAGGGTAATTCCTTCCTTGAAGCATTCATCATATTCTTTTTTATATTCACCATCAAATTTTAGGTAATACTTCTTCCAAACATGATATTTAGGAGAAAGTAGCCTATGAGCAAGCGCTCCATCATTTGTAACAATTAATAAGCCTTCCGTATCAATGTCAAGCCTTCCTACAGGGAAAATTGACATTTTAGCATACTCAGGCATTAAATCAATAACCGTTTTGTAGCGAGGGTCATAGGTCGCTGAAATAACATCCTGAGGCTTATTAAGCATAATATATACAAATTCATTATATTCAATAACTCCACCATCAAAGGTTATTTCATCATCTAAAGGATTAACCTTAAAATCATCCTTATATATAGTTTCACCATTAACCATAAAATATCCCTTACGAATATATTCCTTAACCTCTTTACGAGAACCATAATTTAAATGTGAAAGAATTTTATCTAAACGTTCCATATATAAACCTCAAATCATAAAATAGCATTATATATTATACTTTAATTTCAAATTAAATGAAAT
>URFB01000012.1 GCA_900547045.1 uncultured Mollicutes bacterium | reverse complement strand
GGAATCTCTAATTCAACATCATGTGAATAACCTGCAGATACAACTAAAGTATTACCCTTTAGTGATGCACGATATCCGACACCGACAATTTCAAGAGTCTTTGTAAAGCCCTTTGAAACACCCTCAACCATATTGTGGATGTTAGCACGAGTAGTACCATGAATTGTCTTCATAGCCTTAGTGTCGTTAGGACGCTTTACAGCAACTGTTTGTCCTTCAACAACAACTTCGATGTTGCTGTCGATTGTATTACTTAATTCACCCTTAGGACCCTTTACAGTAATAACATTACCATTTTGGCTTACTGTAACACCTTCAGGTAGATTGATTAACTTGTTCCCGATACGAGACATTTAAAACACCTCCTGTTAAAATTACCAAATGTAAGCCAATACTTCGCCGCCGATTTGGTTCTTACGAGCTTCCTTATCAGTCATTACACCTCTAGAAGTTGAAATAACTGCGATTCCTAGACCGTTTAATACAGTTGGAAGTTCGTCTGCTTGAGCATAAACTCTTAGACCTGGCTTAGAAATTCTCTTAAGGCCATTAATTACTCTTTCGTTATTAGCTGTATACTTTAAAGTAACAGTTGTAACGCTCTTATTATTTTCAGATTTAGTCACGAAATCAACGATGAATCCCTCATTCTTAAGAACTTCTAAAATAGCAGTCTTTAAAGAAGATGCAGGCATTTCAACTGTTTCATGATGCATCTTGTTCGCATTTCTAATGCGAGTTAGCATATCCGCAATTGGATCTGTCATAACCATATGTTTGTTCCTCCTTCCATAAACTCGGAAAAAATAATTTTATTTAATGAATTACCAGCTTGCTTTTTTAACTCCAGGGATTTGACCCTTGTAAGCTAATTCACGGAAGCAAACACGGCATAATTTAAACTTGCCATAAACAGCATGTGGACGACCACATCTTTCGCAACGTGTATACTCACGAACTGCGAACTTTGCTTTTCTATGATTTCTAGCAATTTGAGACTTTTTTGCCATAGTTTTTATCCTTTCTACTTTTTACTGTAAGGCATACCCATTAAGCTTAATAGAGCACGACCCTCTTCATCAGTTTTTGCAGTTGTTACGATAACAATGTCCATTCCACGAATCTTCTTAACCTTATCAAAGTTGATTTCAGGGAAAATTAATTGCTCCTTAACACCTAAAGTATAGTTACCACGACCATCAAAAGCATTTGCAGAAATACCACGGAAGTCACGTACACGAGGTAAAGCGATAGAGATTAGCTTGTCGAAGAATTCATACATCTTCTCACCACGTAATGTAACCTTGCATCCGATAGGCATTCCTTCACGAAGCTTAAAGTTTGCAATTGACTTTTTAGCCTTAGTAACAACTGGCTTTTGACCTGCAATAAGAGTTAATTCCTCTACTGCCTCATCAAGAACCTTTGAATTTGCTACCGCATCGCCGCAACCCATATTAATAACGATCTTTTCGATCTTTGGGATTTGCATGCTTGAAGTATAATTGAATTTATTACTTAATTCTGCTTTAACAGAGTTTTCATATTTTTCACGTAAACGATTCATAAATGTTTACCTCCTCTCTTAGAAATTACTTGATTTCTGAACCAGATTTTTTAGTTACTCTAACCTTAGTTCCATCTTCCTTTGTAACGATAGATACACGAGTTGGAACGTTCTTAACTGGGTCAAGTAACATAACGTTTGATGCATCAATTGGAGCTTCTACTTCAATAATGCTACCAGATTGATTTTGTTGAGTAGGCTTTAAATGTTTTTTAACCTTGTTTACGCCTTCAACGATAACTTTATTCTTAGCAGGGAATGCCTCAATAACCTTACCAGTTGTTTGAGTCTTGTTTCCCTTCTTATCTACTGTAAATTTATTTTTACCAGCGATAACAACGACTGTGTCACCCTTCTTAATTTGCATTTAAGTGCACCTCCTATTATAGTACTTCAGGAGCTAAAGAAACGATCTTCATGAAATTCTTATCACGAAGTTCACGAGCTACTGGTCCGAAAATACGAGTTCCACGTGGAGTTAAATCTTCACGAATGATAACTGCTGCATTTTCATCGAACTTAATATAAGAACCATCATTTCTTCTTAATCCAGTTTTTGTACGTACGATTACTGCTTTAACAACATCACCCTTTTTTACTGCTCCATTTGGTGATGCTTTCTTAACAGAGCAAACAACGATATCGCCAACGTTAGCATATCTATGTAATGCACCGCCTAAAATCTTAATAATTAATAACTCACGAGCACCTGAATTGTCAGCTACTGCAAGTCTAGTTTCTTGTTGAACCATGAGAGTACCTCCTTTCAAGAACTAATTAAATATTTTCGTGAACCTTCTCAACTTTAACTAATACGAAATGCTTAGTTTTTGATAAAGGTCTAGTTTCCATGATTGTTACAACATCGCCAAGCTTAGCTGTGTTGTTTTCATCATGAGCATGAAATTTTGTAGATGATTTAACACGTTTACCGTATAATCTATGCTTTCTATAAGTATCAACAGATACAACGATTGTCTTATCCATCTTAGTAGATACTACAACACCTGTAAATGTCTTGTGACTGTTACGTTCTTGCATGTTTTAGTCCTCCTTCTTTTCAGCAGACTTTTCAGCAAGGATTGTCTTCATTCTTGCAATTGTCTTCTTTACTGTACTAATGCGTGCAGTATTAGTTAATTGGTTAAGAGATGACTGAAGCTTTAGGTTAAATAATTCGCCCTTTAATTCAGCGATTTGCTTATTTAATTCTTCAACTGATAAATTTCTAATTTCAGAATTTTTCATTATTCAGCACACTCCTTCTTAACAATTTTAGTTTTAACAGGAAGCTTATGAGATGCTAGACGTAATGCTTCACGAGCAACTTCCTCAGAAACACCAGCAACCTCGAATAAAATTACTTCCTTCTTTACTACAGCTACCCATGACTCTGGTGAACCTTTACCAGATCCCATACGTACTGCAAGAGGTTTTTTAGTCTTAGATAAGTGAGGGAATACTTTAATCCAAACTTGTCCTTGACGATTCATATAACGAGTAATAGCGATACGGGCAGCCTCAATTTGACGGTTTGTTAAATACGCACCCTCAAGTGACTTTAATCCGTATTCACCAAATGCTAACTCAGTACCACCTTTAGCCTTACCTTCGTAAGAAACACGATGAGGACGACGGTACTTAACTCTTTTAGGCATTAACATAATTAATTACCTCCTTTAGAACTTCTACCTGGCTTTTCACCTTTTGGAGTTCTAGGTGCTCTATTAGGACGAGATTGCTCTTCATGCTTAATATTCTTCATACCTAATACTTCACCCTTATAGATCCAAACCTTGATACCAAGCTTTCCATAAGTTGTGTGAGCTTCTGCAACTGCATAGTCAACATCAGCACGTAGAGTTTGAAGAGGAACTTGACCCTCATTATAACCCTCAGAACGAGCCATTTCAGCTCCACCAAGACGACCAGCAATTAAAGTCTTAGCACCCTTAGCGCCAGCCTTTAGAGCTCTTTGAATTGCAACCTTTTGTACACGGCGGAATGATGCACGTGCCTCTAGTTGCTCAGCGATTGATTTAGCTACTAATGTAGCATCTAGTTCAGGCTTCTTAACCTCAACTACATTTAAGGAAATTTCCTTCTTTGTTAAAAATTCTAAGTCTTTTACAACTTTGTTTTTAGTTTCAGCCTCGCGACCAATTACAACACCTGGTTTAGCAGTATATAAAGTAATTTTTACGCGATCTTTCTTTGCGCCTTTAACACGCTCGATAAGAATACGTGAAACAGCAGCCTTAGCATAAACAGTTTCAAGGTGCTTACGGATTTTTAAATCCTCTAATAATAGATCAGCAACCTCGTTCTTGTTAGCATACCAAGATGCATCCCATTCACGATTGATACCAACACGTAGTCCGACTGGACTTACCTTTTGACCCATGTGATTTCCTCCTTGATTAATCTCTTTCAGCAACTACGCAAGTGATACTTGAAAGTCTCTTAGTGATAACGTCTCCACGACCCTTAGCACGTGGTGACATTCTCTTCATTCTTAGTCCATCACATACGTAAATCTCTTTTACGAATAGCTTATTAATATCTAAGCCATTATTGTTTACTGCATTAGCGCATGCAGATTTTAATACTTTGCTTACATCCTCGCAAGCGTTCTTATTTGTTAGCTTTAAAATTGCAAAAGCTTCATTAACATTCTTACCACGAATCATGTCAACAACAAGACGAGCTTTACTAGGAGTAACGCGAACATTTTTAGCTATTGCTTTAACATCCATGTCTTATTTCCTCCTACTAATTATCTTGATGCCTTTTTATCATCAGCACCGTGACCATGATATGTACGAGTTGGAGCGAATTCTCCTAACTTGTGTCCTACCATGTCTTCTGTTACATAAACAGGGGTATGCTCTCTACCGTTATATACACCGAAAGTGTGACCAACAAATGCTGGGAAAATAGTTGAACGGCGAGACCATGTTTGAATTACTTTATTTTCATGAGCGGCATTTTGCGCTTCTACTTTCTTCATTAAAGACTCATCGCAAAATGGTCCTTTTTTAATTGAACGAGCCATGACGTGTCCTCCTTCTATTGATTAATAATTATTTTTGATTTCTTCTACGAACGATTAGTTTGTTAGAAGACTTCTTAGAATCACGAGTCTTAACTCCAAGAGCTTTCTTGCCCCAAGGAGTAAGAGGAGCCTTACGTCCGATAGGTGCTTTACCTTCACCACCACCATGAGGGTGATCGTTAGGGTTCATAACAGAACCACGTACTTCTGGACGAAGTCCCATATGTCTAGCACGACCGGCCTTACCGATACGAACTAGTTCATGCTCTTCATTACCAACAACACCGATTGTAGCACGGCAAGTACCTAAAATCTTACGAACTTCGCCTGAGCTTAATCTTACTAATACATATTTCTCTTCACGACCAAGAATTTGAGCAGATGTACCAGCACTACGTACTAATTGTCCACCCTTTCCTGGATGTAACTCGATGTTATGGATTAATGTACCAACTGGAATTTGGCTAATTACTAAAGTGTTACCAACCTTAATATCTGCACCCTCTCCAGAGATAACTGTTTGACCTACTACTAATCCTTTTGGAGCTAAAATATAAGTTTTAGCACCATCAGCATAAACTAATAATGCAATATTTGCACTTCTGTTTGGATCGTATTCAATAGAAGCAACACGTGCAGGAATACCATCCTTATTACGCTTGAAATCAATAACACGGTACTTTCTCTTTACACCGCCGCCTTGATGACGAACTGTAATCTTACCAGTGTTATTACGTCCACCCTTAGACTTAATTGGAGCTAAAAGTGACTTCTCAGGAGTTGTTGTAGTAATTTCTTCATATGTAGAAACTGACATATTACGTCTACCATTAGAGGTAGGCTTATATACTCTAATACCCATTAGAATTTCCTCCTATAATTAAATTTCAAATGCATCAATCTTATTACCATCAGCAAGCTTGCAGATTGCCTTCTTATAAGCAGAAGTCTTACCAGCATATTGGCCAACTCTCTTATTCTTTGGTAATACATTGATTGTATTTACGCTTAAAACTTTTACATTGAATAATGCTTCAACAGCATTCTTAATTTCAATCTTGTTAGCGTTTGGAGCAACCTTGAAAGTATACTTATTGTATTGTTCCTTTAGTTGCATTGATTTTTCAGTAATGATTGGTTCTTTAATGATATCATAAAATTTTAATTCCATATTATGCTAGAACCTCCTCGAAATATTTTGCAGCAGACTCAGTCATAACAAGCTTGTCATAACATAAAATGTCAAATACGCTTGCGTGATCTGCAGGGCTAACGAATACGTTTGGTAGGTTTCTTGCAGAAAGAACAACTTCCTCAGTTAATTCAGAAACGATAACCATAACCTTTCCTTCAACCTTAATATTCTTTAAGAACTCATTAAAGTTCTTTGTCTTAATTGATTCAAACTTTAAGTCATCAATTAATGTTAACTTGTTTTCTTTAACCTTATATGATAAAGCTGACTTTAAACCTAATTGACGAACCTTCTTGTTAACCTTTACAGCATAGCTTCTAGGAGTAGGTCCAAATACTGTACCTCCACCACGCCATTGAGGAGCACGAATAGATCCTTGACGAGCGCGTCCTGTTCCCTTTTGGCTCCAAGGCTTCTTACCACCACCGCGTACTTCAGTACGGTTTAAAGTGTCATGAGTACCTTGACGCATAGCTGCTCTTTGAGCGTTAACAACATCGTAAATTACTTGTTGATTAGGTTCAATGCCGAATACTTCTTCATTTAATTCAACTGTTTTTAAAGTTTCTCCAGCTTGATTTAATAATGCAATGCTAAGCATAATAAATCTCCTTTCTACTAATGATTATTATTTGCAAGACTTAACAGCTGTCTTAATTTCAACTAGACCAGATTTAGGGCCTGGAACATTACCTCTAATTAAAATTAATTGTCTTTCAGCGTCAACTACTGCAATTGTTAAATTTTGAAGAGTAACTGTTTCGTGACCCATATGTCCTGGCATCTTCTTACCCTTCATATTACCTTTAATAGGTCCCATTGAACCAACGATTCTATGAGCTCCAGAACCGTGACCCATAGGTCCGCGATGATGATTGTAACGCTTAATAGTACCTTGGAATCCTTTTCCTTTAGAAGTACCAGTTACGTCTACAACTTCACCAGCTGTAAAAATATCACATTTAATCTCTTGACCAACGTTGTAAGAAGCTAGCTCGTTTTCGCCACATTGTACAGAAAAACGAATTTCCTTAATGAAGCGCTTAGGAGCAGTTTCAGCCTTTGCAACATGTCCCTTTTCAGGATTGTTTGCTAGACCTTCACGTTTGTCTTCGTAACCAACTTGAGTTGCTACATAGCCATCATTTTCAACAGTCTTTTGTTGAAGAACAACATTTTGTGAACAATCAATAACAGTTACAGGGATAAGATTTCCCTCTGCATCGAAAATTTGAGTCATGCCCAATTTTCTACCTAAGATTCCCTTAGCCATGAGTTTACACCTTTCTTTCTAAAAATTAATTACTTCTTTAATACGATATCTACACCAGAAGGTAGATCAATGTGCATTAAAGCGTCAATTGTTTGTGGAGTTGGTTCCACAATTTCGATTAATCTCTTATGAGTTCTTCTTTCAAATTGCTCACGTGAATCCTTGTTAACGTGAGGAGAACGTAAGATAGTGAAGATTTCCTTTTCTGTTGGAAGAGGAATAGGTCCATTTACTACAGAACCTGTCTTCTTAACACTGTCAACGATCTTCTTAGCAGATTGATCTAATAATCTGTGATCATAAGACTTTAAACGAATTCTAATTTTTTCTTTTGCCATTTTAATTAACTCCTTTCGCCTATAATCCAAGTATAGACTTGCTCCATGGAAAAACCCTTTACACTGAATGACAACGTTGAACGGTGTATCGGCAACCTTCCACTTCACAGCCTTCCCTTTTTCGGGCCTTTTCTAGTATATCATATCTTATTTTAGATTGCAATACTTTTTTTATTTTTTCTTTAATTTCTTTTACATTTTTATTATTAAGCATCTATTTATTCATACTTTAGGACTATTTTTATTAAATATATTTATTTGATTTTATCTAATATATATTAATTTCCTTATATATTAAAAGAGGTCAGCCTTAGGCTAAACCTCTTTATTAATATTAATGATTAAATTTATGAGCACCAGCCTTGCTAATGCAATCTTCCTTAGCTTGCTCAGCTCTAGTTAAATATGAAACCTTTGATTTTTTATTTGTAGCATCATAATAGAAAACATCAGAATCAGTATCAAAGTTTGAACTATATAAATTACTATTTTTAACTAACTCATCTCTTGTATTAGCAGTATATGCATTGTTTACACCCTTTGATGAAACAACAATTGTTCCGTAAAGCTTAATTACACCCGTACCCTTAGTTTCAAAAGGATTGTTACATCCCTCGACGTAGCAATTTTCCACAAAGGCGTAGCCATTGGCTCTAATTGACATATTAGTACCCGTAGACTTGTAATAATAATTGTTATACATATGCATATTAGCCTGACGACCAAGAGGAAGGCGGCTTGTACAATTATCATAAAAATTGTGATGAAAGGTTAAGCAAGCAGTATGATGAGAATCACTACCACCTACAAGACCGGTTTTATGATTTTTATAATAATGATTGTAAGAAACAGTAATATATGCATTCTTCTTAAAATCAGTTGCGCCATCGCCCTCATGCTTATCCTGCTCAGGACATACATCCCATTTGTTATTTCCTTCATTGAAGGTATTATTATGAATCCAAATATGACCGGTTGTAAAGCCCTCAAGGGTTGTTGAATCATCGCCCCCCTCGAAGCTACAAGCATCCTCTGTATAATCATCGAAGGTTAGGTTTCTTACCTCAATGCTTGAGCATTTCTTCCAGGTAAAGCCAAATTGATATAATAAGGCGTCAGAGCCTACACCTTCAATGGTAACATTTTGAGCAGCTGATACATCAATCATATTATAATAGGAATCAAACTCATCCTTAGAATATTTAATACTATTAGTTATACCCTTAATTTGCTTGTATTTACCCTCAAGCGTATTATATCCACCCTTGATAATCTCATCTTCAGTTAAGGATTTTAAAGGGAGCGAATTACCGTTTTGATCAAGAATCTCTGATGCCTTAAGGTTTTCTGCACCCTTTTTATAGCTTATAGCCTTCCAGCTATCAGCGCTAACCTGACCAATAATACGAATATCAAGGGGAGCTTTTGATTTAGCTTGTGCATTAAGGATTGCTACTAAGCCGGTATATTTTTTATTAGCAATTGTGCAACTAACCGTATTTTTAGTTTCCTCAGTTACATAAACAACATTAGTACCCGCCTTTAATGTACCATCATCATTATAGGCACCAATTCCTGATTGATTAAAATGAGCGTAGCCACTTCTATCATAGGCACTAACTGCTACATTAATTCTTTTTTGAATGCCAGATGCATCAACTAAAACCTCATAGCTTCCCGCCTTTAGACCTAAAATATCAGCGGTAATGATATCATCCTTAAAACGAATTAGATTTTTATCAAGCTCATTATAGCTTGATGCATTAAGCTCCTTATAATAGATTTTTGTATCATCAAGGCTTGATGATGAAAACTCTAAATTAATTCCCTCCTCATAAGCCTCATATGAAACATTAAGCTCAGCCTTCTTACTAAGCTTAGCATAAAGGGTTAAATTAGAAATAAGTCTATTATTAAAATCAAAGGCTGATCCATCATCCAATGATTCATACCAGCCTTCAAAGCTATAGCCTGGAATATCAGGATCAGCTGGCTTAGCTACAGCGGTATTAGCCTCAATATAGGTAGTTTTATATTCTTCATTATTTAGGATAAATGTTACCTTAAGCATATCCTCAAAGCGAGCGTATAAAACAAGGTTTGATTCAACGGGACTGTTAAAATCAAATTCAGTAGTATATTCATTATCTAGGTACCATCCCTTAAAGATAGCGTGCTCCTTAGAAGGATTAGCCGGTCTTGTAACTAGCTCTCCCTTTTTTAAGGATACACTCGGAACTTGGCTTCCCCCATTTGTATTAAAAAAAACACTATATTCTTCCTTGACTTCAATTTTATTCCATTTAGCATAAAGCGTAGTATCAGCCAGGATAGTCATGCCAGCTACTGCTTTAACAGTTAATGCCTCATCTAAATACCAACCATCAAAAACATAGCCATTTTCCGTAAGCTCTGGCAAGCTGCTAGGCAAGGCCTTAGTATTATCAATTACACCAATAGACTCACCATGACCATTATTTACAAAGCTAATGCGATAATATATTTTCTCTGGTGTACTAGGTGAGGATACACTAGGAGCGGGACTGGATGTAGTTGGAGCCGTTGTACCTGGTGCTGTAGGTGCTTGACTTGGCGTGCTTGGCTTTACAACTGTACTAGACTCAGGTCTTGAGCTAGACGTTTCTGACATATTGTTAGAGCCTGTAGTATGAGATCCTATATTAAAGCTACAGCCAGTAATTCCTACTAGACCAATTGCTAGTAAGGATGTTGCGATTAATTTTTTACTTTTCTTTTTCATTTTCTTCTTCCTTTTCTTTTTATGTAGATTAATTATACCCTATTTAGAGAATAAATGCACGAAAAAAGGAATGACTTTTAAAATCATTCCTCTAAATTAGTCTAATTTATTGCTTGACACACTCTTTAATAGCCATATCAATAGCTTTAGCATTAGATGGTGAAATACTAAATTGTCTTATACCAATATCATATAAACGCTTAAATACCTCTGGTACTCCGGCAAGCTCACCACAAATTGAAAGCTCAATATTGTAGCTTTGGCAATGAATGACTACCTCCTTTAATTTTTCAATTAAAGAATCAATATAAGCATCATAATTTAAAATTTCATTGCGATTCAAATGATAAAGCTCACTAGTTAAATCATTTGTACCAATTGACATAAAATCAATATCCTTAAAATCCGAAATATTTTCCAAAGCCTTTTTAGTCTCAAGCATCATACCAATTTTAACATAGGAATCATTTGAGGCCTCTCTTTTTAGCTTAAACGTCCAATCTCTTAAATACTTAAATTCATCAATGGTCTCAATCATCGGAAACATAATCTTCATATTAGAATATTTATTCGCATTCATCATAGCTAAAACCTGATTTTGGAATAGCTCCTTATTATTACGATAATTATCAACACCCTTATGCGAAGCCTTCAAATAGGGAAGCTGCTTATCATCACCAATATCAAAGGTTCTAAAGGTAATACATTTACCCTTAAGCATATCTACTGCATCACAATATACCGTAAATTGGTCAGTATAGGACATAGGATGATCTAAATTCATAAAAATGAATTCTGTACGGTAAAGACCTACTCCGTACATATTATAATCAAGAACCCTTATAATATCATCGTTAGTTGAAACATTAGCCATAATTTTCAGCTTATATTTAGAATAATCCGAAATTCTCTTTTTCTTTTTAAGCTCTTTTTTTAAATCATGATATTCCTTAATGGTATCCTTATCAACATTAAGCATCAAGCTATTTGTTCTTGTATCAATGACTATACTTGTGCCCTCATTAATCACTCCATCATAAATTACATAAGGAAGCTCACGAGCCTTACATAAAATCGCCCCGTGACTAGTTTGGCCACCATGCTTAGAAATAACACCAGCTACATTATCCTTAAATTCCATTAACAGAGATGGATATAATTCCTCACAAACTAAAATAAGCTTGCCGGAAACAATTTCCTTTAGGAAATGTCGATTTAGCTTTTTAAGCACTCTACTTCTTATATCCTTAAAATCAAGATTTCGCTCCTGAAGATAAAGTGAATTAGCATGATTAAATTTTTCAATATAGGAATTTATAACCGTATCAAAGGCACGTTCAGCATAATATCTTTTAGCTTCTATTAATGAATCCACCTCAGAAAATAAAACCGGATCCTTTAATATCATAATATGTACATCTAAAAATTCCTCATCCTTAAAGACCTCATCCCCCTTTAGGGCCTCAAGATCCTTAATAACCTCATCAACAGATTTTCTAAATAGCTGCTTTTCTAAAACGGTATTTGAACATAGGCCCTGCTTAATAATAAAATCGTCATTAACATTTAAAGCGCGACCATAAGCAATTCCTTCAGAGATAGCTTCAATTTTGATGGTTTCCATTATAACAACTCCATTTATAAGGCTACTATAACATATTTTTTATAAAAAGTGTTTATGAAAGCGTTTGTCTATAATTAGACAAAAGGATTGCAAAATCGCAATCCTTAGAAAATAATTTTGTCTTCAATTTTAAGACCCATTCGCTTCGTAAAATCCTTAACCATATCGATAGCCTCACTATCTAAGGAATCTGGATTATGAGCATCTACACCAATAATAATATGTAGGCCCTTATATTGGCTTGCAAGAGACCAAAATTCATCATAAGGATATAACCATTCGTCTGAATGATATTTTAAGGAATTAGCAAGTCCATTAACATTAACCTCAATATATGTTCCCGTTTCAAGAGCACAATCAAGAATCATTTTTGAAGCCTTAATCGCATTTTCATCAAATCTTCTTTCACCATTGATATTCTTATAATTAAACATAAATAAATCTGGATGAACTAACGTTTTAAATAGACCAGTTTTCATACCCATACAAGCTGTCTTAGCATATTCTAATACATTTGTATAGTTTATTTGGCTATAGGAATTAATGATATTTCCCTTAGAATCCTTAAAATAATGCACACCTAAATTAAGATAATCTAGATGCTCCTTTAGGCTAGCATAAAATTCCTCTTCACCAGGAATATATTCAACCTCAAGAGCTTTTAAAACCTTAATATCTCCTTGATATTTAAGTTTAGCTTCATTTACCTCTGGCAAATATATATTATAAAACTCATCTAAGCTCATATTGCGGTAGCATAAATTAGAAATAAATTCCTCTTTGCTCATGAAGTGACAAGGAATAGGTCCATGATCAGATAGTCCAATTTCTTCCATGCCTAAGCTTACGGCTTTTTTTACATAATCAAGAGCGCCACCTTGAGCATGATTACATAGGCGATTATGTGTATGATAATTATTTTTTAAATGACCCATTTTATCAAATCCTTTACTAGTTGGGATTTTATATTATAAGTCAAATATGAATTAACTTCAAGCGAAATGAAATATTTTATTTATTTTTTTCTCTTAAATATAATCTATAGCCTGCCATAAAGCCTACAATAAAAAGACTTACCCCCAGTAATAGATCGAAAAATTTAATACCGTTATAATACCAATCCTTATAAATCAAGACCATATCATAATTAATAAATATTGAAATAAAAGAACCAAGTGATAATCCTAAAAATAAATAATTTACTTTAGCACCTAAAATACTAATAAACTTATTAATTAATTTAGCATAAAATAACGCACCTATTACAAAGCCTA
>URFB01000011.1 GCA_900547045.1 uncultured Mollicutes bacterium | reverse complement strand
AATTAATATGATTTTAATGCCTAGCATTAATAATTATCTCTTTAATTTATTTTCTCTTCTTTTATGCTATAATATGCATATAAATTAGGAGGCTTAGCTATGAATAATATTAATGGTTTAATTAAAGCTAATCAAATATCTAATAAACTAACTAAAGAATCAATTCAAGAGGCTCTTCTTGTTTTGCTTTCTAAAAAAGCTATTGAAGAGGTTAGAATAACGGAAATCGTTAAAAAAGCGGGTATTTCACGTACAGCCTTTTATAATAATTATGCATCTAAGGAAGAGGTTTTAAATGATATTATAACTACCTTCTTAAATTCAATTAATAGCCGTATTCATATCTATGAAAATCCTACTTCGTATCATTGGTTTTTAATCTTTTTTACTGAGGTTAAAAAGAATGCTCGCTTCTTCAGCTCAATTTCAACTGTAATTCCTAGATATTTATTAAATTTAGCTCCTAGTGGAGAAAATGCATCTAACAATGTCTATGAGCAAAAAGCCTTTGAGGCAGCCATAGGCGTGTTGATTTATACCTGGCTTGATAACCCTAAGGAATCTCCTAGCGAAATGGCTCGTATTTGTGAGATCATGTTTAAGGGCTTTAGTAATATAGCATATATTACCAAAAATGTATAATCAACATTACATTGTTGCTTAAATTTTATCATTTCTCTCAATATCATTCAACCTTTTATAATCGGAGTGTACACTTTTTGTTCTTTTGTAAACCTATATTTTACAAAAGAAATCCTTTAATAAAAAAATGAAGCTAAATTAGCTTCAATTAAAATTTAATATAGGATAGCACATCCTCTATGCTTGGATGATCCTCAAATTTAAAATGATGAATGTACCTTTCATCGCAGGTATAAATACAAAGCTCCTCATCTTCCTTAAGCGGTAGATATTTAGGAATAATTTCTTTAATAGAATCTAAATCCTCTAGGACCTCTGTTCCTAGTAATTTAGCATTTAATCTTCCATCTATCATTTTGACATCATTAATTAAAAAATAGTAGGCCTTTGTTTGATCAGCAATAGGCTTATTTGTTTTAGTGTTTATTATTTGCGCAGCCATAATAGCCTCCTTAATTAAATCTATATTTAGTATACTGCTATAAATTAATTAGCGCAAATATTATTTTAATATTAAAAAAGCTTTCCTAGCATTTTGAACTAGAAAAGCTTTTATTTTTAGATTCTATTTAAGACATCTGTAAGCTTCTTAAATTGCTTTTTTGAGAATGGAACAATGCTCTTAATCAACCAAATTAGTGGGTGGCTTGATAAGCATAGACAGAATAATAATAAAATGGATGAGATTGGAAGAGTTTTAACCTGGCCTCCAACTACCTTAGTGTAATTAACCTTAATATTAGTTTGAAGACCATCAATCTTCAAATATCCATTTTCATCAAGGGATTGAACAATTGATGTTCCACTACCATTACACTTATAATTAGTTATTTTATTATTTACAATATAATATCCTTCTTCAGTTGTATCAATTTCAGGAGTATAAATAACATTTGTCTTTTGATTATTAATATAATATTCCTTACCAACAATCTTTAGGGTACTTTCAAGCTTTGAATCATACTCGATATCAGTTTCATCTCCACCAATCCAAATATGATTGTTAGCAGATGAAATTAATAAACCCTTACCATCAAATAGCTGGAAGATAGCATTTTCTACGCCTGAAACATAAACCTTATAATTATTATCCATTGTAACAGTACCCACATTTGTTTCAGCCGTTCTGACATCAGTACGATATCCGTTTACAATGTAATAGTTATTACTGATTGTAACTGTAGGTAAAATATTATAGCCTGTATTAATGATTGTTTCATTGCCATTATAGCTATATTTTAAGCTTACATTTCCGTTACTTTCAACTAAAAGCTCATATTCATAATCAGGATTATAAATATAGCTTGTTTCATTTCCACCAATAGCAAAATGATTGTTCTTAGTCTTCGTAAGGTTTGGTAACATTGGCTTATATTCCGTTGTTACAACTGTATCGACAACTAAATAACCATTTGCATCAACCTCAGCTGAATGGGTTGTTGAAGGTCTTACGCAAAGCTCCTCAAGTACATATCCATCAACAGTATAATGATTAGCCTCAGAAATAGATACGACCTGTGTTTCCCATGTCATTACCTCTTGGTTCTTAGAATAATATTCAAGGCCTGGAATGATTGGTGCAAAATCAAAGAATGAAGGCACTACAATTGTTGCTAAAACGAAAATAGTAAATACCGAACCAAATAAAATCTTACGTGTATTATTTATAAATGGCTTACATGTCTCATATAGCACCATCATACATGTGAAGGTTGCAACAATAACAATAATTGTTGAGGTTGTTCTTGCTGTCATATCTAGCTGATTTTGTAGCAAGAATACTAAAATAGATTGAATAACAATAACAATTGCGCCTGGCAAAGCACTCTTAATAATCGTAGATAAGAAATTATTTGGTGCGGCCTGACGATTAGGCTCAAGACCAAGCACTAATGATGGAAGACCAATACATAAGGCATCAATCATTAATAATTGGTTAGTACTAATTGGATATGTACCCTGAATTAGAGCAACGATTGCAAGTAGTAAGCTAAACATGGTTTTGGTTAAGTAAAGCTTTGCAACCTTTGCAATATTAGAAATTACACGACGTCCTTCAGATACTACTCGTGGCATAGATCCAAAATTAGAATCTAGAAGAACTAGGTGTGAAACATTACGTGCAGCCTCACTACCTGAAGCTACTGCGATTGAGCAATCAGCTTCCTTTAGGGCAAGGATATCGTTTACACCATCACCTGTCATCGCTACCTTATGACCTAATTCCTGTAGTGATTTAACTAAAAGACGCTTTTGACCTGGGCTAACACGTCCAAAAACCGTATATTTAGAAGCTGCTCTTACAACCTCTGTATCAGTTAATCCATCAAGGGAAATATATTTTTCAGCATTAGTAATTCCAGCTCTTTCTGCAACCTTTGAAACCGTAATTGGGTTATCACCAGAAATAACCTTAACCTCAACACCAGCCTCTTTAAAGTAAGAGATTGTTTCAATTGCATCTGGTCTTACATTATCCTCAATTAAAATTAATGACACTGGCTCAAGCTCAACCTGAGGTAGAGCACCATCCTTGATTGACTCATTTGTATGAGCAATTACAAGTACACGGTATCCTTCCTTAGCAGCCTTATTAACATCAGATTCTACTAGCTTAAAGTTTGTCTTTAAAACGAATTCTGGAGCACCTAATACGATTGTACCAATGCCATCAAAGCTAACGGCGCTATATTTTCTTTGAGATGAGAAAGGAATAACATCATTATGCTTAATTCTTTTAGCACGTCCAAACTTATTTTCTAAAGCAATATTAGTTAAATTTTGGTCATTTGTTGCATTAAGCATCGCCGAAACGATATCCTTAGTAGATAAATTACCAATGATATCATAATCGATTACATCTCGCACATTCATTGTACCATCAGTAATTGTACCAGTCTTATCAAGACACAATACATCAACACGTGCAAGCATCTCAATACAATATAGTTCCTGAACTAAAACATTATTTTTAGCAAGCCTTAAGACTCCAACCGCAAGGGCAACCGATGTAACAAGATAAAGTCCTGATGGAATCATACCTATCATCGCACCAGCGGTTTTACGAATTGATGTTTCATAATCTAGGCCTGTTTTTAAATACTGAACAAAGAATAAACTTACACCAATTACAACGGTTAAAATACCCATTACAAGAATAATTTGGTTTAAGGCCTTTAAAAGCTCTGACTTAGGCTTGCGATATTGCTTAGCCTGACCAGTTAAGCGCTCAATATAATTATCATCGCCAACCTTATCAACACGAGCAATACATGTACCAGATACAACAAAGGAACCCGAATACAAAATATCCCCTGGACGCTTGATAATAGCATCAGCTTCACCTGTTAGTAATGATTCATTAACCTCAATTTGACCTTCAACAACAATACTATCAGAACAAATTTGCTTACCTGTCTTTAAGCTAATTAAATCATCAAGCACAACCTCATTAATTGTTACCTCCTGGAATTTAGAGTCACGAAGCACATCACAGGTAGGTGCAGAAATTAATGTTAGCTTATCAATTGTCTTTTTAGCACTAATTTCTTGAATAATACCAATAACAAGGTTAAGTAAAACAATTACAAGGAAGGTTAAATCCTTAATACTTTGAACTGAAATTAGGAAGCCTGCAATAATAAAAATTAATATATTAAATGGGGTAATAATATTACCAATAACAATTTGAGAAATTGTTTTAGTAGAGCCCATTGATTTATAATTATTTAATCCCGATGAAATTCGCTTATCAATTTGCTCCTGAGTAAGACCAACATTAATATCTGGCTCATATCTTTCGATTTCAAGGGCTTTCTTTCTTAGCTTTTTAGCAAGCTTAGGCGAAGAAACAATTCTATCACGACGCTTTTGAGCTTGAGAAACGCTCTTTTCCTCCTCACTCTTATTACGCTCAAGGGTTCTTTTATGAGCCATCTCCTCAAATTTACGCTGACGCTCCTTTTGAGCCTCAAGCTTTTTTTCTTCCTTTAAAAGCTGTTGACGCTGACGCTCCTGACGCTTTTTAGCCAAATCAGCATTTTTTTGTTCAAGGGCTTGACGACGCTTCTCCTCTTTAATCGCTTCAATTTCACCACGAAAATTAGTTCTAAAGTCATCATCTGACTGCTCATTTGCCTTTTCCTCTTCAGCTTCTTCAAAATCCTCATCTTGATTTTCACCATCTAAATCATCAGAGTCTTCATCTTGAGCATTCGTTTTTGCTTCATCGTCTGCTAATTCTTCCTCAGAATTTTCTTCATCTTGATTTTCATCCTCATCTAATGATTCATCATCACATTCATCAACTTGAGGATCATCCTGATTTTCTATATCAGCATTTGCATCATTGTATGCTTCATCATAATCAAGGTCATCTGCTTCTTCATCGGTTGTTTGTGAATCATCATCTGATTTTTCTTCATATTCCTCTTCATTAGAATCTAAAGTATCCTCTTCTGTGGTTGTTTCATCATCAACCTCACCAAATGAGAAACCTGAAGGTTCAGCTTCCTTTTCAGAATCGTCTGAATCCTCTATAATTTCGGCATCGATTGCATCAGAATTCTTATCAAATTCATCATTATATTTTTTTTCATTACTCATGCTGATCACCACCTAATTCTATATATTTTATAGCCTCATCAAATAATTCATTCATTCTATCAATTTGCTTAGAAAGATATAAATATCCAATTAAAGACTCAAATCCTGTTCCTTCAAGATAATCAATTCTCTCAATATTTTTCCTTACCTTCAGAACATTAGAATTTCTTCCTCTTTTATAATACTGCAATTCTTCCTCAGATAAAAGATTTTTTTCCTTAAAATATCTTATTACTGATGCTTGCGCCTCTCCACTTGTATATTTAATCGCATGCTTATGCAGGTCATTAACCTTAGTGTACCCCAAATTTAGCAAATGATTTCTAATATAAAGCTCATAGGCACCATCACCAATATAAGCTAAGGTTAAGCCATTATATAGCTTAGCATCCATTAAATAACACCAGCCTCAGTTAAAATCGCTCTTAGCCTATCAGCTTCCTCAAAATTCTTAGAAGCCTTGGCATTCATCCAGCTATCATATGTATTTCTTGTTTCTTCAGTTAATGGCTTATAAGGAAGCTCAACTCCTAAAACATCCATTATTTGCTTAATCATATTAGCCTTTTTAGACATAAGCTCTAAATCATTAGTTCTTGTGGCACTATTTAATTCCTTTAATAGGCTATTTGCAAGGCTCATAACATTTTGGCAATTAAGGTCTTGATTCATATAATTAATGAAGGCCTCCTTATCCGCTTTATCAATTTCCTTGCTTGTATAATTTTTATAATCAAGCACTAACATTGCATTCTTATAGGCACGGCAGAACTTGTCATATTCCTTTTTATATTGATTAAATAAATCATCATCATAGCTAATTGAATTACGATATGGCTGTGTAACAATTAATAATCTAAGGCTCATTAAATCCTCTTTTGTCTTAAAGTCATTTACAAGAATAACATTTCCTAATGACTTTGACATTTTTTGGCCTTTTAAATTTAGACGACCAACATGCATCCAATACGTTGCAAGAGTGTTACCATACATTGCACGAGCCTGCGCAATTTCATTTTCGTGATGTGGGAATTTTAAATCCATTCCACCACCGTGAATATCAATCATTTGGTGATTGAAGATCTTATCAATCATACATACGCATTCAGTATGCCAGCCAGGGCGACCTGGACCATAGGCTGAAGGCCATTTAATTCCTACATTTGTGTTTTTCCAAAGCACAAAATCAAGTGGGCTTTCCTTTTTAGTATCTACATCCTTACGGACACCATTTTGAAGCTCCTCTTGAACCTGATTAGAAAGGATACCATATGAATTAAGATGACCAATACGGAAATATACATCACCATCTACCTCGTATGCAAAGCCCTTCTTTACTAAAGCATCAATAAAATTAAGCATATCCTTAATATATGCAGTTGCATGAGGAACAAAGGTTGGTCTTTTAGAGCCTAAGGCTTCACAATTTTTAAAATATGCAGCCTCATATTTTTTAGCTATTTCTTCTTCAGAAACACCCTGCTCTAGAGCCTTATTAATAATCTTATCATCAACATCTGTAATATTAGATGCATAATTAACCTTGTATCCAATATATTCCAAATAGTTTTTTAGCATATCATAAAAAATTACCGGACGAGCATTGCCAATGTGAATATAATCATAAACCGTAGGACCGCAAACATACATATTTACAACTCCTGGCTCATGTGTTTTAAATTCTTCTATTTTATTGGTTAAAGAATTATATATCATTAATCCCATATGTATCACCTAATTTCATTATTTTTCTTAAATATTAACAAAAACGCCCAGTGTTGCCCAGACGCTTTTGTTACAAAGCTAGAATAGATTTTTAAGCTTAGTTATTAAATCGTTAAATTTAGTAGCATCAAATACATCGTTTTCTGTTCCCTTAAATTTGCTAACATCTGTACTCTCGCCTAATGACTCCTCACAGCTTGATTTTGCATATACAGTAGGCATTTCAAAATAATTTTGATTGTCCTCATTCTTACCAGTCATAGAAATCTTAAATACTCTAGTATACTTAGGGGTCTTCTTATAGTTTGGATTATCCTCTGCAATTTCTTCAGCTGTTAATTTAATAGAAACAGTAGATTCATTATTATAATATGCTACGTGATTAATTGAAGGTGTAACAAGTGATACATTAAAGCCACAGAATAATCCAATTGCAACATTATATGCATTATATGATGAGAAATCAATTGATCCCGCTGCAACTGAGCTTCTAATAATTCCCTTATTGTATCCAGCAAATGAACCGATTGATACATTAATATCCTTATTAATCTTCCACTCCTTTGGAGCATCTTCGCTTGTATCATCAGCGTCCTTGTTAGCATAAACCTTATCAAGAACATTATCGTTAAGATTAAATGAAGATTTAATATCTACATATGAAATAGTATTTCTAACTCTACCATCATTCTTACCAACCACGCCACCAATTACCTGAACAATTTCAGTATTCTTAGTTAATTCAGATGAATTATTGTATTCCTGAACAATAGTAATACTTCCTTGAGCAACACAATCCTCTATCCATCTACCCTCAGCCATTGAATTTTCACCGGCAATACCACCAACATAAATTACCTTACCACCAGTAAGCTTTAAATCAAGTGATGTTATGGTTGAATTAACAATATTACCACCAGTATTTTGTCCAATTAAGCCACCAATATAGAATGTCTTACCGCTTGTTGAAGATGTTGTAAAGCTAATTTTTATATTCTTAGCATTTACATTTTCAATTGTAACACCAGACTCGGCACGTCCTGCTACAACACCAACATATGTATCACTATATCTAGATGATGCTAAATATACATTTTCAAAATTAATATTCTTAATTGTAGCTCCCATTGCTAAATATCCAAAGAAGCCATAATCAGATAAAGATGATGTTTGTTTAAAGTTAGAAATGGTATGACCATTACCATCAAATGTTCCTGTAAATGCCTTTGATGATGCTGAGCTAAATATAGCAGTCCATTCCTTTAAATCTTTCTTTTCAAGTTCGGTAATTCCTTCATTTTCATTTAGCCCTGTTCCAAGAGCAATATCATTATCAAGGATATAGTATCCATCTAAATCATTTGACATTTTGGCAAAATCATCAGCTGTACTAATATGAATAGCAGCCTCGTAAGATGAACCAGCCTTGTTTGTTTTAGCTTCAATTTCCTTTAATGTATATTGATGCTCTCTAATTGTACAAACAAGCTTAACAATGTAAGTTGTATTTTCCTCAAGAGATTGAATAGTAACAGTTTGAGTTGTACCCTCACTAGTTCCACCTAGCTTATCACAATTAGATGTTGTTTTTCTGTCACCATTTTTATTATACAATTGAATTTGAACAGATCCTGCTGTTACTTCCTTATTCTCATCATCAAGTGATGCTTTAATAGTTAAAGTGTAACGTGTTTGATTTAAAACACTTAAATCGCCCTTAGCCTTAAATGTATCACTACAGCTTACAAGCGTAAGAATACCTATAATAAAAATAGCTAAAATGCTAAAAATTTTATATTTTTTCATAGAAACAACCTCGTTTTTATATAATCTTCTTATTTTATTATACTCTAAAAATATTATTCTTACAATAAATTTGTATTGTAAAAAAAATTTTATACTTTTTAGTCTCACATTATTATACAACTTAACAAGTTTAGAATACTCGTTTTTTTTTTTAAAAAATGATTTTAAAAAGCACTTTAATTATTCACATTTGTGAAATATTATAAATTGACAATATTTTGCTTTTTATATATAATATAAACTAGATTGTAAATTATAATCTTATTCTAAAAAAGGAGTTATTTTTGTATGAAATTAGGACTTGACGTTGGATCTACTACTATAAAATATGTTGTATTAGATGACAACGAAAATATCATTTTAAAGGATTATAAAAGGCATTATTCTCATATTAAGGAAAATGTTTTAGAAATTCTTAACAATTTACGTGAAAAGGGAATTATCAGTGGCAATTTCAAATTTGGCATTAGTGGCTCAGCTGGAATGGGACTTGCAAACGGCTCAAATATTACCTTTGTGCAGGAGGTTTATGCCACAAGAGTAGCGGCCAATAAGCTTATACCTGGTACCGATGTTATTATTGAGCTTGGTGGAGAGGATGCTAAAATTCTATTCCTATCTGATGGTATGGAAGTTAGAATGAATGGCTCCTGTGCTGGAGGTACTGGTGCCTTTATTGACCAAATGGCTACCCTTCTTAATATCGATATTACCGAAATTAATGGCTATGCTAAGGAGCATGAAAAGCTTTATAACATTGCCTCAAGATGTGGAGTATTTGCTAAAACCGATATTCAGCCTCTTTTAAATCAAGGCGCTTCTAAATCTGATATCGCAGCTTCTATTTTCAAGGCTGTAGTTAACCAAACAATTGGTGGACTAGCCCAAGGAAGAGAAATCACTGGTAAGGTTGCCTATTTAGGTGGTCCTTTAACCTTCCTTTCCGAGCTCCAGGAAAGCTTTAATGAATCACTTCACTTAAATGGCTTCTGCCCTGAAAATTCATTATACTTCGTTGCCCTTGGCGCAGCCTTTTGTGCAACAAGTGATTATGAAATTACTGATGTAATTAAGAAAATTGAAGAATATCATTCAAATTCTAAGATTGGCTTTAATGCACCTCTTTTTGAATCACAGGCTGATCTTGAAAAATTCCGTAAGCGTCATGCTGAGGATAATGTTAAAACCCTTGCACTTGATAATTATACCAAGCCTTTATATTTAGGTGTTGATAGTGGTTCTACTACTCTTAAGATGGTATTAATTGATGAGGAGCTAAATATTCGTTATTCTAAATATTTATCAAACAAAGGAAACCCTGTTGATTTATTTAAAAATATTTTAAATGATATTTATACTGAATATCCTTATATCCATATTGTTGGTGCTGCATCAACTGGATATGGTGAGGAGCTTATTAAAAACGCCTTTAATCTTGATGGTGGCCTTGTTGAGACCATGGCTCACTTTAGAGCGGCTAAGCATTTTATGCCATCAGTTGACTTTATCATTGATATTGGTGGACAGGATATTAAGTGCTTTAAAATTGAGCATGGTGTTATTTCAAACATTTTTCTAAATGAGGCATGCTCATCTGGATGTGGTTCCTTCCTTCAAACATTTGCCAATGCCTTGGGCTATAAAATTGAAGACTTTGCTAAGATGGGGCTTCTTGCACCAAAGCCAGTTGATCTAGGCTCAAGATGTACGGTATTCATGAATTCATCAGTTAAGCAGGCTCAAAAGGATGGCGCTACAATTGATAATATTTCAGCAGGTCTTTCAATATCTGTTGTTAAGAATGCTCTTTATAAGGTAATTCGTGCAACTAATGTTGATTCTCTTGGAAAGCACGTCGTTGTACAGGGTGGTACCTTTCACAATGAGGCGGTATTACGTGCCTTTGAGCGTGAGCTTAATTTAAATGTTGTTTGTCCTAATATTGCTGGTCTTATGGGTGCCTATGGTGCTGCCTTATATGCTAAGGATTTAAATCTTTTAAATTCTTCTATTTTAACACCTGAGCAGCTTAAGTGCTTCAAGCATGAGGTTAAGTTTGTTAACTGTGGCTTATGTAATAACCATTGTAGCCTTACAGTTAATAGCTTTGGAGCTAATTCTAAGAAATTCATTAGTGGAAACAATTGTGAAAAGCCTTTAACTAATGGTGTTGCTAAATCATCAAGCCTAAACCTTTACGAATATATTAAAAATAGACTTCAAAGCTACAAGCCTGTAGCAGGGAAAAGAGGTAAGATTGGTATTCCCCTTGTTTTAAATAATTATGAGCTTCTACCATTTTGGCATACCTTCTTTACAAGTCTAGGCTTTGAGGTTATAAACAGTGGATTCTCTAATACAAAGCTATTTACATCTGGTCAGCATACCATTCCATCTGATACAGTATGCTATCCTGCTAAGCTTGTGCATGGTCATATTGAAAAGCTTTTAAATGATGGTATTAAAACAATCTTCTATCCTTGTATGTCCTATAATATTAATGAGCATAAGGGTGATAACCATTATAATTGCCCAATTGTAGCTTATTATCCAGAAAACATTAAAAATAATGTTAAGGCGATTAAAAATATTTGCTTCATAAGTGATTATTTAGGCATTTTTGATGAACGAAAATTTGAAAAATCAATTTATGAAATTCTCAAGAAATACTTCAATGATATTTCAATGAAGGAAATAAAGCTTGCTAGCAAAAAGGCTTATGCTGAATATCGCTATCATTTAGCCGATATTAGAGTACGAGGAAGAGAAATCATTGAAGAGGCTAGGCGTGATGGTAAGCAAATCATCGTTCTTGCCGGACGTCCATATCACGTTGACCCTGAGGTTAACCATGGTATTGATAAGCTTATTGCCGGCTTTGACGTTGCAATTGTAACCGAAGAATCAATTGCTTATCTTGAAGAAAAATTCCCAGTAAACGTCCTAAATCAATGGACATATCATGCAAGGCTTTACGCAGCTGCTAAATATGTTATTAACCAGCCTGATTTGAATCTTGTTCAGCTCGTATCATTTGGCTGTGGACTTGATGCTATTACAACTGATGAATGTAAGGACATTCTTGAGCGTCACGGTAAGATTTATACCCAAATTAAAATTGATGAAATTACAAATCTAGGTGCTGTAAAAATAAGACTTCGTTCTTTATTTGAGGCCCTAAAGCAGGAAAAGGAGGCTAATCATGATTAATACTGATGATATTAAGGTTGAATATCCTAAATTCACTAAGGAAATGCGTAAGACCCATACCATTTTAATTCCTTCAATGCTTGATATTCATTTTGCCTTATTTGAAAATGCGCTTAATAGCTGTGGCTATAAAACCGAAATTTTACAAAATAAGGGCCCTGAATGTGCTCAAGAGGGTCTTAAGTATGTTCACAATGATACCTGCTATCCTGCCCTTCTTGTAATAGGTCAATTCATTGATGCCCTAAATCACCGTGATGATTTAGACCATGTAGCCCTATTAATTACCCAAACAGGTGGAGGATGCCGTGCATCAAACTATATTCACCTTTTAAGAAAAGCTCTAGTTAAGGCTGGATATGGTTATATCCCCGTTGTATCACTTAACGCAGCTAATCTTGAGAAGGATTCAGGATTTGAAATAACATATCCCCTTATTAAAAGAGTTGTCGCTGCCTTATGCTATGGTGACTTTATAATGTATTTAAATAATAAGGTAAGATCATATGAGAAAAATAAGGGCGATGCTCAAAAAATCGTGGATAAATGGGTTCATGATATAAGAGAAATGTTTTACAAAAACAAGGGTGCTTCATTCCGTGAAATCAAGAAAAACATGGGACTAATTGCAAAGGATTTTGATAATGTCGAATTAACCGATGAAATCAAGCCACGTGTTGGTATTGTTGGTGAAATTTATATCAAATATGCCGCCCTAGGAAATAATGGTCTTGAGGATTTCCTAATTGGAGAAAATGTTGAGGTTATGGTACCAGGCGTACTTGGCTTTGCCTTCTACTGCTGCTACAACGCTTTATACGATAAAAAGATTTATAAGCGTGGCTCTAAAGCCGCCTTCATTAATCGTCTTGTCATTTGGTACTTCAAGCGTCGTGAAAAGCTAATGATTAATGCAATTAAGGAAAATTCTAAATTTACACCAATGAATCGCTTCACAGAAACAAAAGAAATGTGCAATGGTGTTATTGGCCATGGTGCAAAGATGGGTGAGGGCTGGCTTCTTACCTCAGAAATGATTGAGCTATGTGAGCTAGGCTATTCAAATATCGTTTGTGCCCAGCCATTTGGATGTCTGCCTAACCATATTTGTGGAAAGGGTGTTATGAAAACAATTAAAGAGCATAATCCTCACGCTAATATTGTAGCAATTGATTATGACCCTTCTGCTACAAAGGTTAACCAAGAAAACCGTATCAAGCTAATGCTTGCAATCGCAAGAGAAAATCTTGATAATAAGCAAATTCTATAATATTAGGTCTTTACCATATGGTAAAGGCTTTTTTATTGCTAAAATAGCATATACAAAATTAATCAGTGTAGCTTTTTGTAAATGTCAACTAAAAAATGTCCGCATCCCCTAACCTACACTTTAATAATACAATTTACAATCTATACTAACATCATAAATAGACTTTATTAATGTTTAAACTTATCGTAAAATCTTGAATTACATTTATCTAGTTCTTCCTTTGGTGGGGATATTTTTGTGAATGTATCAAGCTTTTTAAATTCTTCATTTTTCTTCTGTGTATAACTAAATGATAGGAATGTTGAATCATAAAGCTTTTGATTTTTATAACTTAAGTCCCTTAAATTTATATTAAG
>URFB01000010.1 GCA_900547045.1 uncultured Mollicutes bacterium | reverse complement strand
AAGATTTCCTACATTTAAGCGTGTAGATGTATATAAAATTGTCCGAAAGCCTTATGAAACAATAAAATAATAAAATTTATAAAATAAATATAATGTTTTAAATGTTAAAAAAAGATGGTAAACATCTACCCAAGAATGGATAGCTTTTTACCATCTTTGATTTTTTCTTTCAAATTTAAGATAGGCGTCTAAATGCCTCACCTTGGAAAGAAACTACTTTACTTATTTTGCTAGCACGTATGAATCCTTATCCTTTAAAGACTTAATACTATAAGAGCCAGTCTTAGCATCACAATCCAAATAAATAGTTACATCCGTAATACTTACAGCCATTCCACTATAGCTTACTGAAGCTTTATCAGCTTTAACATCAACACAAACCTTCTTTAGATGGAACTCAGTATCAAATCCTACAACAACGCTTCCGCCTAAGCCTTCAAATGTTACATTATCCACATCATCAAATAATGAAGAAAGCTTTGATGTATCCCATGTAAATAAAAGCATACCATCATCAACTGTAATAGTTGCATCATTCAAATGTGCTTTAAACTCACTAATATCGATATCTAAATCACCAAAATCAGGAAGTTCAATATCACCAGTTGAAGAATTATCCTTTGTATACTTGTACTTAACCTCTTTGTCTAGCTTTTTATCCTCAGCTTGCCCCTTAACAGATGCGTAAACATAAGAATATGCTTCCTCATTTAATGATTCTGCTGTTGCATTTGCCTTAAGATTAATATTTGATTCAGTTGTACTATATCCAGTCGAAACCTTAATTTTTGACTTAAGCTTTGCTGATGCATTTGCTTGAACACCAGTTTCATTATAAATCATTGAAAAATCGCCTGTTAAATTTAAATCTCCCGTTGCGTAATTACTAACATTTAAATTTCCTTTAATCTTATAATCAGCTGTAATCTTCAAGCCTTCCTTATAAGCTTCCTTCAAATTAGCATCTGCATTAGCATCAGATACCATCTTAATAATTTCTGCTTCTGATTTCCCATCAATTGCTTCATTGATTTTCTTTTCATCCTGAGCATCACAAGAAGCAAGTGCAAAAGCGCCTAAAGCACCAATTGCTAAAAATAATTTCTTTTTCATAAAACCCTCCTGATAGCCTATAGCTACTTTACTATATTATAACTCTTTTTATTAAAACAGTAAACATTTTTACAAAAAAAGTTTATTCAAAATATTATATGACTATGATACTAAAAAATGCCACTAAACAGTGGCATCATTTTATTTAGTTTTATCTTCCTTGATAGATGCAACAGCACATTCTGTTGTAATAAACATAGAAGCGATACTTGCAGCATTTAATAAGGCACTTCTTGTAACCTTAGTTGGATCAACAATACCATGATGAAGCATTTCAACCCAAGTACCATTCTTTGCATCAAAGCCAACGCCCTTACGAGCATGAAGTTGCTTTTCAACAATATCATGACCATCATATCCAGCATTTTCGGCAATTTGATACAATGGCTCTGTTAAGGCATCAAGCACAACGCGAATACCCTTTTCAATATCAGGAACATCTGATGAAACCTTATCCTTAATTTCCTTGTAAACCTCAATTAAGGCAGCTCCACCACCAGCTACAATACCTTCACGCATAGCAGCATGGGTTGCGTTAAGGGCATCCTCAAGACGAAGCTTCTTTTCCTTCAATTCAGTTTCAGTTGTAGCACCAACCTTAATTACAGCGACACCATTTGACATACCGGCGATACGCTTCTTAAGACTTTTAGCCTCAGTTTCGTTTGATGCATTATCAATCTTAGCCTGAATTTCAGCAATACGAGCCTTAACATCCTCCTTAGCACCAGCACCCTCAATAATAGTTGTATTGTTCTTCTCAACAATAACCTTCTTAGCTGAACCAAGGTCCTCCATTGTCATATCCTTAAGCTTCATATTCAAATCCTTTGAATAGAACTTAGCACCAACAAATGTGGCAATATCCTTTAGGGTATCAGTTCTTGTATCACCAAAGCTTGGAGCCTTAGTAGCTACAACATTAAAGGCGCCACGAAGCTTATTTAACACAATTGTAGAAACGGCATCCTGCTCAATATCATCGGCGATAATGAACAATGGCTTTCTTTCCTCAACAATATGCTCAAGTACTGGCAAAATATCCTGAATAGCCGAAATCTTCATATCAGTTACCATAATATAAGGAGATTCAAGCTCAATAGATGTCTTAGTATCATCCTCAAGCATATAAGGAGAAATATAGCCCTTATCATATGACAAACCATCAGTAAGCTCAAGAGTTGTCTCAAAGCCCTTAGACTCATCAATATTAATAATACCATCCTCACCAACACGCTCAATAGCATCAGCAATTAAAGAACCAACGTCGCTTGAGCCTGAAGAAATAGTAGCTACAGATTCAATGTCCTTACGCTCACTAATTTGTTTAGTATTGCTTAAAAGAGCATCAGATACAGCCTTTGAGGCCATATTAATACCCTCACGCATCAAGACAGGGTTAGCGCCCTTATCAATCGCCTTAATACCATTTAAAATCATAGTTTGAGCAAGTAATGTTGCAGTAGTTGTACCATCACCGGCCTCATCATTAGTATTATTAGCTACCTCATAAACAAGCTTAGCTCCCATATTTTCATAGGGATCCTCTAGCTCAATTTCACGCGCAATTGAAACACCATCGTTAGTAATAAGAGGAGAGCCATAGCCCTTATCAAGAACTACATTTCTTCCCTTAGGTCCTAATGTAACCTTAACTGCATCAGCTAGCTTATTAGCGCCAGCTACCATCTTTGTTCTTGCATCCTTACCAAAAATAACATTCTTAGCCATAATAATATGCCTCCTATTCAATTACCGCATAAATATTAGATAGTGGAACAATTTCATATTCTTCTCCATTATCCTCTATTTTCTCACTACTATAGCTCTTATAATAAACCTTATCTCCAGCCTTTACTGGCATAGTAATTTTTTTACCATCAGCCAAGACTCCATCTCCTGTTGAAACTACAACAGCGTATTTAGATTCCTCCTCATGAGCTGAAAGTAAAATTCCACTACTAGTTGTTTCTTTTTTATGCTCATGCTTTACAAGCACGTTATCAAATAATGGTTTTATCATTTTTAAATGCCTCCATATTCAAATCAATTATATTAATTACTCAATTGAAATATACTTTTTAGGTGCTTCTTTTACCTCTGGCTTTTTAATGCATAAAGTCAAAATACCATTTTCAAGACGAGCCTTAATATCGGCTTCTGTAACATTAGTGCCAACACTAAAGCTTCTTTCATATGAGCCACTATAGCGCTCACGACGAATTACCTTGTGATGCTCATGCTCATTTTCTCTATGATTGAAGCTTGCATGAATAGTTAAATATCCATCCTCCAATGATAGATGTATATCTTCCTTTTTAACATCTGGAAGTTCTATTTTCATTTCATAATGGTCCCCATGATCAGTAATATCAGTTCTCATCATTTGACCATATTGGTTTCTTTCGTCATTAAAGAAATCATCAAAGAAAGGATCAACTAAACTGTAACGATTACGATTTGCAATATTGTTCATATAATTATCCTCCTAAATTATTCTTTATTTGGCACTCTTACTTCCTAAGTGCAAATATATTATAGTTCTAAAAAATGGCACTGTCAATACTTATTTGCTAATTTATTTCAAAAAAATAAAAAGCTACCTTACATTTGAGTAAAGTAGCAAGTAATTTAAATTTTTCTAATTGATGGGTGAACAGCACTAAGCTTCTTAACTCCATATGGAGCAGGGAAGGCTACTGTGATAATATTTCCACTCTTTTCCACAACAAGTCCATCACCAAAGGCTTTATGATTAATCTTATCACCCTTGTTAATTTCAACTGCCTCAGGCTTTTCCTCCTTAGCAGGAGCTTTAGAGATAACAGAAGCAATTAGTGTTGTAATTGGTCTTTTAATTGTACCAATGATATTAAGATTATCAAGTCCCATTTCCTTTATATAGATAGATGGAGACTCAAATTGCTGTTGCCCATAAAGATAACGACTTTCAGCATTAGTGATATAAAGCTTTTCCTTTGCACGCGTAATACCTACGTAGCAAATTCTTCTTTCCTCCTCCTGCTCAAGCTCAGATATGCAGTTAAAGCTTGGGAAGATTCCCTGCTCCATCGCTACCATGAATACAACTCTGTATTCAAGTCCTTTAGCCTGATGATAGGTCATAAGCTTTACACAATCAGCATTTTCAGACTTATTATCAGTATCTGTTCTTAGCGCTAAATCAGAAAGTAAGGCATCAAGGGTTTCCTTACGAGAAAGCTCATAATATTCTAAAGCCTCTTCAATAACGGTTTTCATTTCAAGGATATTTTCTAAACGGTCTTGCCCCTCTTCACCTTCATTTTTTAGCATATTACCATAGCCTGTTTTATTTAAAATGGCATCAATAATTTCAATAAAAGGCTTTTCCTCATTATTGATATATTCATCAAATAATTCTATAATCGTAAATTTAAAGGCGATTAGGTTACTAAAGCCAATCCCCGCTGTTTCAATATGATCAATAGCCTCAAATAATGAGCAATTATTAAGCACTTGTGCGGTTTTTAGCTTTTCAAGTAAAGCCTCACCTATTTTACGCTTAGGCTCATTAACCACTCTTTTGAATGCAAAATCATCATTATGGTTAATAATTAGTCTAAGGTAGGCAATCATATCCTTAACCTCTTTTCTTTCGAAGAAGGAAAGACCACCATAAATAACATAAGGAATTTGGTACCTAAGTAGCATATCCTCAAATTGACGAGATAAGGCATTAGCTCGATATAAAATCGCAAAATCAGAATAAGGATAGCCTAAAAGATGAAGCTCCTTAATTTTATCAATGACAAACATCGTCTCATCATAGCCTGATGATGTATGATAATATACCGGAAGCTCACTGCTATCGTTATTTGTAAAAAGATTTTTCTTAATACGATGCTTATTACAGTCGATAACATTATTAGCTATTTTTAAAATAGGATTGGTTGAACGATAATTTTCCTCAAGTAGGATTTGCTTACACATTGGGAAATTCTTGATGAATAAATCAATATTTTCAACCTTAGCACCTCTAAACGAATAAATTGATTGATCCTGGTCACCAACGATAAAGATATTTTGAGCATCATTAGTTAAAAGCTTAATAAGCTCATATTGAATAATATTTGTATCCTGGAATTCATCAACCATTATATAATTAAATTTATTACGATATTTAGCAAGTATTTCAGGCCTTGCCTTTAAAAGCTCAAGGCTAACTCTGATTAAATCATCAAAATCAAGCAAATTATCCTTCTTTAGGGCTGCATTATATTTGTCATATAGCTTAGGATAATAGTTTTTTAAGAAGGGCTCTGCAATCGCAATTGTTTCCTTATTCTTTTGATCACTGATTAAGCCTAAAAGCCTTTTAGGCTTATACTCCTTGATATCAACATTATCATTTTTTAAAATATCCCTAATAATTTTTAAGGCATCATCCTCATCAATGATTGTAAATTTTGAGGTATAGCCCTCAAATGAATCTAATTCGATACGAAGAAATCTTGCACAAAAGCTGTGGAAGGTTGAAACCCACATATGTCTTACATCCTCATGGGTAAGGGCCTCAACTCTTTCCTTCATTTCTCTTGCGGCCTTATTAGTGAAGGTAACTGCTAAAATGCTGCTAGGTAAAACACCTAAATCAAGAATTAGGTGTGCAATACGATAGGTTAAAACACGTGTTTTACCAGAGCCAGCTCCTGCCATAACCATTACTGGGCCTTCAGTTGTTTCTACCGCAAGCCTTTGATTATTATTTAATGAGCTTAAATCCATATTATCCGCTCCTTCAATTAGTCCTTTAAGGAATCTAGATATTCCTCATAAGTAGTCATTTTATCCTTAATTTGATTTCCTTCAAATGAAATAATACGATTAGCAACTGTTTCAAGTAACTCAGCATCGTGGCTTGAGAATAGAATATTACCCTTAAATGAAGTCATACCCTCATTTAATGCTGTAATTGATTCTAGGTCTAGATGGTTTGTTGGATCCTCCATAATTAGGACATTACCAGATTCAAGCATCATTTTAGCAAGAATACATCTTACCTTTTCTCCACCTGATAGAACAGTTGATTTTTTCATAGATTCCTCACCAGAGAAAAGCATACGACCTAACCAACCACGAATAAATGATTCAGTTTGGTCATCTGGTGAAAATTGACGAAGCCAATTAATTAAATCTAGTCTTTCATCTGAGAAGAATTCCTTATTATCCTGCATTAAATATGATACAGATGTTGTGATTCCCCATTTGAACGAACCACTATCAGCCTCTTCCTTACCAAGAAGAATATTAAATAGAGTTGTAATAACCATTGAGTTTTCAGATAAAAAGGCAATCTTATCACTCTTTCTAACTGTAAAGCTTAAATTTTCAAATAAGCCCTTCTTAGTTAGATTTTCAACAATAAGAATATCATTTCCAACCTCACGAGCCTGCTTAAAGCCAATGAATGGATATTTACGGCTTGATGGTTCAATATCAGTTAAAACAAGCTTATCAAGTAGCTTCTTACGGCTTGTAGCCTGGCGAGCCTTTGATTTATTCGCACTAAATCTTGCGATAAATTCCTGAAGCTCCTTAGCCTTTTGCTCAGCCTTCTTATTTTGGTCCTTTTGTTGCTGTAGCAATAATTGACTTGATTCATACCAGAATTCATAGTTACCAACATAAAGCTTAATCTTTCCATAGTCAACATCACAAATGTGTGTGCAAACATTATTTAGGAAGTGACGGTCATGAGATACAATTAAAACGGTATTTTCAAAGTTTAATAGGAAGTTTTCAAGCCAGCGTGTTGATTTATAATCAAGGTTATTGGTAGGCTCGTCTAATAAAAGAATATCAGGATTTCCAAATAAAGCCTGGGCAAGTAAAACCTTAATTTTAATTTTAGCATCAAGTGAGCCCATCATTTCATAATGATATTCATCAGAAACACCAAGGCCATTTAATAGGGTAGCTGCGTCTGATTCAGCCTCCCAGCCGTTAAGCTCCATAAATTCACCCTCAAGATCAGATAAGCGCATACCTTCCTCATCTGTAAGGCTTTCCTTAGCGTAATAAACCTCCTTCTCGTTCATGATTTCGTCAAGACGCTTATGACCAAGTAATCCTGTTTTCATAACAGTTTGATCATCGAAGGCATTTTGATTTTGTCTTAAAACCGACATACGCTCCTTAGGGTCTCTAATTACCTCACCCTCAGTTGATTCAATATCACCAGAAAGAAGCTTTAGGAAGGTTGATTTTCCCGCACCATTAGCTCCAATAATTCCGTAGCAATTACCCTTATCAAATTGAATGTTTACTTTATCAAATAATTTTCTTGAACCATATTGTAGTCCTAAATTAACGGTTTTTAGCATTTTTTTATTCTCCTTTATTTCGTGCAAAAAGCCGCCATAGGCAGCTTTATTATAATGTGAATGATGATTTTAAACTTGCAGTACAGTTAAAAATCAAATTATCCTTTGTAGAATCCTTATCTGTACAGTAATAGCCATTACGAACAAATTGATATTTATCAAGTGGCTTAGTATCAGCTAAAGAAGCTTCTACATAGCCCTTAGATACATGCAAGCTATCTGGATTAAGCTTATCAAATAAATCCCAGTCCTTATTTTCCTCAGTTTCAGGAATTAATAAAGGTGCGAATTGATTGAATGTAGCTGGAATAGCTGTTGTAGCCTCTACGAAATGAATGTTACCATTTGGCTTACGCTCATTGAAGCCTGAGCCTGATTTAGTTTCAGGATCATATGTACATAGAATTTCTATAATATTTCCCTCATTATCATAAACGATATCATTACACTTAATGAAATATGCATGCATTAAGCGAACCTCAATATCCTTAGATAATCTCTTCCACTTCTTATTAGGCTTTTCGGGCATAAAGTCATCACGCTCAATATATAAATGACGTGAGAAGGCAATCTTTCTTGTACCCATCTCTTCATTTTCTTGATTATTTGGACAATCTAGATACTCAATTTGTCCTTCAGGATAGTTAGTAATTGTAACCTTAAGTGGATTAATGACCGCATTAGGTCTTGATACCTTAAGCTTTAGGTCATCTCTTAAGAAATTTTCAAGTAAGGAAAAATCAACTGTTGAATTAATTCTTGAAAGACCAGTAGAAAGGATGAAATTCTTAATTGAATCCGCAGTAAAGCCCTTTCTTCTTAAACCAACTAAAGTAGGCATACGACAATCATCATAGCCTGTAACCTTTCCTGCATCAACTAGGGCTCTTAAATAACGCTTAGATAAAACGGTATTAGCGATATTTAGACGACCAAATTCATATTGATGAGGATGAGATTTAACCTCACAGTGCTCAACAACCCAATCATATAGTGGACGGTGGTTATCATACTCAATTGAGCATAATGAATGAGTTACACCCTCAAATGCGTCCTGTAGTGGGTGAGCAAAATCATACATTGGGTAAATACACCACTTGTTTCCTTGACGATGGTGAGTATTGTGAATAATACGATAGATAACAGGATCTCTCATATTAATATTTGGACTTGCCATATCAATCTTAGCACGAAGAGTCTTTTCACCATCGGCGAACTTACCTTCACGCATTTGCTCAAATAAAGCTAAATTTTCCTCAACGCTTCTGTCGCGATATGGAGATGGGATACCAGCACCATTGTTAGTATCACGCATTTTACTCATTTCCTCTTGAGAAAGATCATCAACATAGGCTAAACCCTTCTTAATAAGCTTAATAGCCTCCTCATAGGTAGCGTCAAAATAATCAGAACCATAAAAAATATTTGTTGGAGTATAGCCTAACCACTTTAGGTCTTCAATAATCGCATCAACGAATTCTTGTTTTTCCTTTGTTGGATTAGTATCATCAAAACGAAGATTTGTTTTTCCTCCAAAGGCTGCGGCTGTCTCAAAGTCTGTAATGATAGCACGAGCATGTCCGATATGTAAATAAGCATTTGGTTCAGGTGGAAAACGTGTAATAATTTCCTTTACACGGCCGCTTTCTAAATCATCTGCCATAATTGTTTTTATAAAATTAGAAGTTTCTTCCATAATTATCACCTATTTTAAATTATACAATATTTTTTGGCTTTTTCATAGACAATTTAGCAATAATTTTGTGATATAAAAATAAAAGAGTTTTCAAAATTAATTATCTAAGATGATTATATTTTTCTTTCAAGGGCAATTTTATAAAATTGGCGCCAAGGGTATTTTTCCTCATAGGCTCTAGATATAGCAAATAAATCAGCTTCATGATGCTTCCTTGAAATAAGCTGTAGGCCAAAGGGAACCCCATATTTATCAAGACCGGCAGGAATAGATGCGGCTGGATGTCCTGTAAAATTAGCTAGGAAGGTTTGGGTCCAACCAATTAAAGGCTCAACCTCGTGACCATTAATGCTTGTTGGTCCTTTAGTATTTTCATCATTTAAAATAGCGGGAATTGAGCTTATTGGGCTTAAAATAAAATCAAAATTTTTAAATACTTCTTCAAACTCATCAAGGACATCCGTTCTTATTAAATTAAATTCATATAAATCCATTATACCTAATTGGTCACACTTATTTTTCCAATAAATAAATTCATCAGGAAAATCACACTTATGATCCTTAAGCAAATCAATACCATTTTCTTTAAGTAAATTAAGCTCAATAGCACAATCAATGGTTATTCCATAGCACCAGGCATTAGCCATTTTAAGAGCACTATGCTTAAAATTAAATTTATGCTCAGAAATCTCAAGACCTAAATTTTTAAAGTGATCAATTGTATCTAAAAATTGCTTTTTAACGCTTGGCTCTAGCTCAAAAATACCAAAATCAGCTGTATATGCAATTTTCATTTTAGAAACGTCCTTATACATTTCCTTAACATAATCCGTTTGGTCAAAATAGCTATTTGGATCTAAGGGATTAAAGCCCTTCATATAATTAAGTAGGATAGCCGAATCTAGGACAGTTTTAGTTAAGCCTCCGTTAAAGCAATAGGGATGACTTGTACTATAGGCATCTGGTCTAACAAGATTAGGAATCGTTCCAATACCTGCCTTAAAGCCAAATAAATTACAATAGCTTGCCGGAATTCTAATTGAACCTCCGGCATCTCCTCCCTCAGCTATAAGGGCTAGACCATCACAAACGGCAGCGGCGCTTCCGCCTGATGAACCTCCAGCATTGTAGAGAGGATTAAAGGGAGTTGATGTTGGTCCAAACATTTTATTGTCGGTTGTACCTCTAAAGCCATAGCTTGGAGCGTTGGTTTTACCAAGGGCTATACCCCCTGCCCTTTCCATGGCCTCATTAAAGCTTGAATTGATGGTATCTAAAGCAACAAGGCATTTAACGCCACCATGAGAGCTTAACCACCCAATTTTGTTAGGTAAGAAATCCTTTAGGGCATAGGGTACACCTGCAAATGGTCCTAAATTATGGCCTGATGCTAAAAGCTCCTCTTGTCTTTTTGCAAGCATATAGGCCTCATCAAACTTCGTATAAACATAGGCATTAATACTTTCGTTTCTTTCCTTAATACGTTTTTCAAAATACTTAACGACCTCAGTTGGCTTTATTTTTCCTTCATTTACAAGCGTGCCAAGCTCTGAGGCGGATAATTCTTCTAATTTAATCATATTTCACCTATTATTTTTGAGACCTATTTACATATTCTAAATAATCTTTTCCAACATTTTCCTTGCGCCATTTTTGGCAAATTTTATAGCCAATTGGTGAGAAGAAAACCTCCATAACAAGCTCAAGTAAGGCACCTAAAATAGATGTTCCAATAACACTTAAAATAGTATAGCCTAGTGTTGAGCCAATGCTTAGCTTGAAGAAAACTAGAAAGGCAAGACCGGTAAAGACAAAATTATCAACAAATTGACCAAGCATAGTTGAGGCATATGTTCTTGCCATATAGGCTGCCTTACCATCAGGATTTAACCTAAATAGCTTACCAATTGCAGCATTTGATATATTATTAACAATACCTGATACTAAAAAGGCTATTGAGCTAGCAATAAAGATTTGCCAGGTTTGAGAGAATGTTTGATCAAAGGATAAATATGCATCACTTTCTCCTCCAACCTGAATTACTGTTACAAGCTCAAAAAGACCAATACACAATAAATTAATAACTAGGGCTAAAATATTAAGCTTCGTTGCGGCTTTAGAGCCATAGGTTTTAACCACAATATCCATTGCTAAAAAGGGAATCCAGGAAATTAAAAGACCCCCTGTTATTCCTAAAAGCTTCGTTGAAACAATTACCTTTGAGGCCATTAAATTCATTACAACGACAGAAACGACAAATAGTGTCGTCACAAGACCGGGAATACTTCTTAAAAGTAGCTTCCAATCATTTAAATCAAAAAGCCACTTGAAAATATTTTTTATTCCCTCTTTCATTTTTAAAAAAATATTTTTATTATCCTTCATATGAAACTCCTTTAAAAAATTCAATACATAAGACAATAAAAAAGAAAGGAGGCCAAAAACCTCCCTAAAATAACAAGAAAAAATTTCCCTAGTTTTTTTAGAGACAGGATGGTTACGAACTGTCTTATGAATTGTCATTAATATTATACCGATTTTAATTTTTTTTACAAGCAAAAATTATTTTTATCCGTGATATTCCTCTACGGTTTCAAGCTCCATAGCGCTATCAGCGTTCATAGAAAGATCATCAACCTTATTATTTTTCATAAAGCGATAATATCCTGCACACGCAAGCATAGCGGCATTATCAGTACAATACTTAATTGATGGAATACAAATTTCAAGATTAGGGTCCTTATTTTCTCTTTGGAATTTTTCCTTAAGTCCCTTATTTGCTGAAACGCCACCTGCAACAATTAGCTGTTTAACACCATATTCCTTACAAGCACGTAAGGCCTTGCTTACTAAAACATCAGTAACACTTTCCTGGAAGGATGCACATAAATCAGCTACATTGATTTCCTCACCACGCTGTAAAGCATTATGGTGGAGGTTAATTACCGCACTCTTAAGTCCTGAGAAGCTGAAATTATAATTATCTCCTAGGGTTACACGAGGAAGATGATATGTATCATGACCCTCGTGAGCAAGCTTATCTACCTTAGGTCCTCCAGGATAGCCAATACCAACAACACGAGCAACCTTATCATAGGCCTCACCTACGGCATCATCTAGAGTTTCACCTAAAATTTCAAAGGAAAAATGATCCTTCATATAAATTAATTCTGTGTTTCCACCCGAAACAAGTAAGGCAATTGATGGAAATTTCATATCATGCTCAATGCTATTAGCATAAATATGCCCCGCAAGGTGATTAACACCAATAATAGGCTTATGATACATTAAAGCTAAGGTTTTAGCCGCATTTACCCCCACAAGCAAGGAGCCAATCAAGCCAGGGCCTTGGGTAACTGCAATTAAATCAATGTCATTAGGAGTAAGACCCGCCTCCTTAAAGCAATGCTCAAATACCATTGAGACATTATAAACATGCTGACGAGAGGCAATTTCAGGTACAACCCCTCCAAATAGGGTATGAATATCAATTTGGCTTAAAACCACATTTGATAATACCTCTTTTCCATCCCTTACTATTGCACAGGCTGTTTCATCACAGCTTGATTCAACACCTAAAACTAGCATACAATCACTCCTTAATATCCTTAAATTCAAGCTTTATCACTTTACTTAAATCTAAGGGATTCATTTTAATCTGGCTTCCTATTTTTCCACCAGAAAATACAATATATTCCTTATCTTCTGCTGATACATCCACAATTGTTGAAAAGGGCTTTTTCATTCCAATGGGACTACAGCCACCTCTTACATAGCCTGTTAGGGCCAATAGGTCCTTAACATGTACCATCTCAAGAGATTTAGTCTTAAATTCCTTGGCCGCTTTTTTTAAATCAAGCTCGGCAAGCACGGGAATTACACAAACATGATAATGCTTCGTGTTATCCACACAAACTAGGGTCTTAAAGACATAATCAGGGTCCTGTCCTGTAAGACGTGCGACCTCATCACCAGGCACACAAACACCCTCCTCGTGAGGATATTCAAGGGCCTCATATTTTATTTTTTTCTGATCAAGCATACGCATTACGTTGGTCTTTTCCATCAAAATCACCCAAACTTTTTTTCAAAACGATTGCATCCTCATTTTGATAATATTCCTTTCTTCTGTGTATTTCATAGTATCCAAGACCCTCATATAGGGCAATAGCGCCCTTATTTGATTCTCTTACCTCTAAAAGAGAGCTTTTAGCATCAAGTGTTTGGAAGGCATGATTAAGTAAGCATGATGCAATATGCCTTCTACGATAGTTCTCATCAACACACAAATTATAAATTTCTATAATATCTCCATCATAGGAAAGGGATAAATAGCCCACTATTTTTCCATCAATTTCCTCAACATAGCCTCTTAGCATCGGATTTAAAATTAAATCCTTAAGCATATCATCACCTAGGCTTGTATTAAGGCATTTAAGCTCAAGAGCTTTAACCGCCTCAATATCCTCTATTTTCATTAGCCTTTGCAATGCAAATTACGCTCCGCTTCTGTTTCCTGAAGATAATTAGGCTCAAGAGAATGAGGATTATCATGCTTATGAGCTATTTTAATACATTTTAAAGGATCAACCTTAAAGCTTGACTCCGTTAAAATACAAGCATTAGGATATAATGCCTTATACTCCGCTTGATTTCTAATAGCCTCATTATCTGTTTTTTCACCATTTAGATAGTGTGCACAAAAAGCATTTCCTCTTCTTGAATCAATCATTGCAAGAGCCTCAGCCTCTTGACCTGATGCCATTAAATCAAGGGTTGATATTTCATAAACTTCTTTGTTTAGGAAAGCACCAATCATCTTAGCTACGGTAACACCCATTCTAACCCCGGTATAGCTTCCAGGTCCAATACCACAAACAATACGGTCTAGGTCGCTCGCTTCTATCCCTTCAGCTTTAAGTATCTGTTCAAGAACAGAAACGATATTTTTGGCATGATCATTTTGGCCTGAAATATATTTTTCACAAACAAGCTTATCATCATGAACTAAGGCCTCATATAAAATTTTTGTTGCGCTATCAATTATTAAAGTGTACATTTTAAAGCACCTACTATTTCTTCATATTTTTTACCATGAGCAGTAATTTCAATTACTCTTTCATTTTCACCGCTACGAGTTATTTTAACAAGAATATATTCTGAAGGTAAAAGTTCATCAACCTGATGAGGCCACTCAACAACACATACTCCATCGCCCTCAAAATATTCATATAAATCAAAATCAGTTCCTAGACCATCTAAGCGATATAGATCCATATGATATAAATTAGTTCTTCCACTATAGGTTTTAACAATAGTAAATGTTGGTGAATTAATCACTCTTTTTACACCTAGAGCCTGGCCAATACCCTTAGTAAATGTTGTTTTTCCAGCTGATAAATCACCATCTAAAAGGACAACATCTCCCGCATTTAAAAGGCTTCCTAGAGCTTGCCCAAGCTTAATTGTTTCTTCTTGATTTTTAACATTAAATATCATAAATACCACCGAAAAGATTATACTACTTATGTTGTCAAATGTAAAACAAAAAAGAAAGCCTTAGGAAAATCCTAAAGCTTTAAATTACCATATTAAATATAAATATGAAACCATTGAAATAACAAAGATAACTACAGATAGAAGAGCTGCACAAGATGATGCGATTAAATTATATTTCACATCTTTTGAACCATCCTCTGGATTTAAGCTATACTTCTTTGTAAGGAAAATAGCATATCCTAAATTTGCAAGCGTAAGTACTACAAATACGATTGATAAAACAAATACCA
>URFB01000009.1 GCA_900547045.1 uncultured Mollicutes bacterium | reverse complement strand
CTCCACATTCCTAAATTATCTAAAAAAAAGAATAGCCTCTTCAGATTCTTTCCCACATGAAATTGGCGTTTTTTTAGGATACGACTTAAATGATACCAAGGCCTTTTTAAATAAGGATAAGGAATGCCTATACACTGGATATTGGAAGGTATACTCTGATTTAGATAGGAAGCTTCAAACTTTTTCGATTTTTACCAATTGTAGAAATAACTTATTAGAAATACTTTCTAAGGGATTTTCTCTTGAGGGTATTATGGAAAGGATGATTTAATGAAAAATATAGTAGTTTATTATTCAATGACAGGAAATACTGAGTCAATGGCTAAAAAAATTGCTAGCCTTACTGATGCTAAATGTGTTAGCTATGATGAGGTAACAGTTGATGATGTGCTTGCTTATGATAATATTATTTTAGGATGCCCAGCAATGGGAAGCGAGGAGCTAGCTGATGAATTTAAGCCTCTAAGCGATGAAATTCTAGCTAAGGGTGCTGGACACAAAATCTTCTTATTTGGCTCATATGGCTGGGGCGATGGTGAATGGATGAGAACATGGGAGTCTGACGTTAAGGAAAGTGGATCTACACTTGGAGCTGCAGGCTTAATTTCTAATGGTGATGATTCACAAATTGATTCCTCTGAGCTTGAAGCCTTTGTTTCAGCTATTAATGCTTAAAAAATAAATAAAATAATCCTCAATTATTTAAAAAAAGAAGAAAAATAATTAAATTTTAGCTTAAAAAAATAAATCTTGGTTTTAAGCAAAAAATGATTGAAAAATACTCTTTTTGTAATATAATTAAATCGAAAAGATCAAAGGATAAAATTACTATGTAATATAAGGTATGAGATAATATTCGTTTATTGTTTCATACCTTTATTTTTTTAAGGAGAAGTGTTCAATGAATAGAAGAGGATTAGATCAAAATGAAACACCATATTTAGATGCGTTAAAAAAATATATTGGTGATAATGTTTCCCCATTTGATGTGCCCGGACACCATATGGGAAATGTTCAAAATGATTTTAAGGATTATGTTGGTCAAATGGCCTATAAATGTGATGTTAACGCCCCAAGAGGACTTGATAATTTAAATCATCCCTCAGGAGTTATTTTAAAAAGCCAGGAGCTTTTATCCGCTGCTTGTGAGGCAGATGAGGCCTTTTTTCTAATAAATGGTACAAGCTCAGGAATTATGGCGATGATTATGGCTGTATGTCATGCTCATGATGAAATTATTATGCCAAGAAATTGCCATAAATCAGCGATTAATGCCATAGTATTATCAGGAGCTAAGCCTATCTTTATTAAGCCTGATTATGATTATAATCTTGAAATTGCCAATCAGCCTTCAATTGAGGCCTATATTAAGGCGATGGATGAAAATCCTAAGGCGAAGGCTATTTTTGTAATTAATCCAACCTATTTTGGAGCAGCCCTTGACCTTAGAAGACTTGTTGTTGAGGCGCATTCCAGGCATATGATTGTGCTTGTTGATGAGGCTCATGGCGCACATTTTGGCTTTAATCAATATGGACCTTTAAGTGCGATGGAGTGTAAGGCTGATGTATCAGCTATATCCCTTCATAAAACGGGAGGGTCCCTCACTCAATCCTCAGCCTTACTAAGGCAGGGTGATTTAGTTTCTCATTATGAGCTATCTAAGGCTCTTGCTACTATTAATACTACCTCACCATCAACCCTCCTTCTTGCCAGCCTTGATGCTTCAAGAAAATATATGGCCCTAAATGGACAGGTTGTTATGAACGATATTATCGCTCTTGCTAATTATGCAAGAAAGGAAATTAATCGTATTCCTGGCTTTAAAGCGCATGGAAGAGATTATTTTCTTGCCAAGGGTGTATATGATTATGATGATACTAAGCTTGTTATTGAGCTATCTCATATTAATTTAAATGGCTTTGAATGCTACAATCTTTTAAGGGATAAATACAATATTCAAATGGAACTATCTGAGGCCTATACCATGCTTGCCATTATTGCAATTGGTTCTTTAAAGGAGCATGTTGATAATTTAATTAAGGCCCTAAAGGATATATCAGCTAAATATTATAAAAATGATGATTTATATCCTAAATTTAAATATGATAGTCCTTTTGCTGTGGGAATTATAAGACCAAGAACGGCTTATCATGCTCCTTTAAAGGTAGTTGATTTAGATGATGCTTTAGGCCTAATCTCTAAGGAGTCAATTATGATTTATCCGCCTGGAATTCCTTTGATTATTCCTGGTGAAATTTTTAATGAGGATGTAATCGCAAGAATTAAGTATTATAAATCAAAAAATGCCACCGTTTTATCTGATTATCCGGATAAGGTTTCCGTTATTGATTTTAAGACCTGGGATTTATACGATAAGCATAAGAAGGATTTGGAGGAATATTATGAATCAATCAAGCGACATGAATAATTTTTATTTCCCCTTTGAGGGCGGAAGGCACCAGGGTACCATTATTGAATTACCATATCGTGCTGATACCTGGCGTAACAAGGCCAAGGATGCTAGGCCAGTTTTTCTTGAGCTTGTTAAAATTATAAGTAAATATGAGATGGTTTATTTACTATGTGACCCGCAAATTGATGAGGAAGAGCTAAAGCCATTTAGATTAGCAAATGTAGAAATTTTAAGAATTCCTTACAATGATTCCTGGGCTCGTGATAATACCCTAATCTTTTTATCTAATCATAAAAAGCTTAAAGCTCTAGATTTTGGCTTTAATGCCTGGGGTGGTCATGTAGATGGCTTATATCAAAATTGGTCTGACGATGATAAGCTTGGTCAAAGATTAATTGATTATTTTAAATGTGATTCAATTTCGGCTAAGGATTTTATTTTAGAGGGTGGTTCTGTTCACTCAGATGGCGAAGGGACTATTTTAACGACTGAGGCTTGTCTTTTATCTAAAGGAAGAAATAGTAATCTTACTAAGGAAGAAATAGAAAAGAAGCTTTTAAGCTATTTTAATGCTAAGAAGGTTATTTGGCTTCCTCATGGAATTTATAATGATGAGACTAATGAGCATGTTGATAATGTCGCCTGCTTTTTAGAGCCCGGAGTTGTAGCACTAGCCTCATCTGATGATTTAAATGATATTCAATCAAAATATTATAAGGAAGCTCTAGATGTGCTAAATCATGAGCATGATGCCAAGGGAAGAAGTCTTAAAATTGTTAATATTAATGTGCCATCAACTCTTTATTTAACTAAGGAGGAGGCCCAGGGGCTTCAAATAACGGATGCAATTATAAGACCAGAAAATAATAGGCTTGCTGGTTCATATATTAATTTTTATATGTCTGATAAATTTGTTATTGTTCCTCAGTTTGGTGTTCCTGAGGATCAAAATGCCTTAAATATTTTAAAGGAATATTATCCTAATAAGGATGTATATAGCATTATGTCACGTGAAATATTACTTGCAGGAGGAAATATTCACTGTGTGACGATGCAAATACCAGGAAAGGAAGAATAAAATGAGAAAAGTAAAATTATGTGCTGTACAAATGGCAATTTCACCAAATAGTGAGGAAAATATTAGGAAAGCTTCAAAATATGTAAGAAAGGCTCATAAGGATGGAGCTAATGTTATTCTTTTATCAGAGCTATTTTTAACTCCCTATTTTTGTCAAAAGGAAAATTATGATTTCTTTGATTTGGCAATTGAAAACATTAAGGGAACTAAATTCTATCAAACATTTAGCAATCTTGCACGTGAGCTTCAGGTTGTAATTCCTTTAAGCTTTTTTGAAAAGAGTGGTCTTGCTTACTATAATTCTATTATTATGATTGACGCAGATGGAAATGATTTAGGAATTTATAGAAAGACCCATATTCCTACTGGTGAATGCTACGAGGAAAAGTTTTATTTTACACCAGGAGACACGGGCTTTAAGGTCTTTAATACTAAATATTTAAAGCTTGGTATTGGTATTTGCTGGGATCAGTGGTTTCCTGAAACCGCAAGGTGCCTAAGCCTAATGGGAGCTGAGGCCTTACTTTTTCCAACTGCAATTGGTAGTGAGCCTGTCCTTCCGATTGATTCTAAATGCCACTGGCAAAATACAATGTGTGGACATGCTGCGGCTAATATTATTCCTGTTGTAGCCTCAAACCGTGTTGGTAAGGAAACTATTATGGATTCTTCAATGACCTTCTATGGTTCATCATTTATTGCCAATGAGGAAGGTAGTAAGGTTTGTGAGCTAAATAGAGAAGAAGAGGGCTACATCATTTATGAATTTGATATTGATGCGCTAAATAAAAAGCGTGTTAGCTGGGGCGTATTTAGGGATAGAAGGCCTAATATGTATGAGGCTATAAATCATCAAAGCTATATTAAATAATATTTAAAGATACTAAGAAAGGAAAATCTCCAAGTATTAGTATCTTTTTTGTTAGTCTTAATTAACTTTTTGCAAAAAAAGTTATTGACAACAAATTTTTTTAGTAATATAATATAAGAGTAAGTTAGTTCATAGAAACTAACTATTGAGTGAAGGAGTGATAAAATGCCACTTGTAATTGCACCGCCTAATAAGGAATTAAAGATTGTAAAAATTCTTGCGGATGAAAAAACAAAGAAGCATTTAGAGTCCTTAGGCATCACGGTAAATTCAACAATCACTGTCTTAAGCCAAAGCGGCGGTAATGTTATTTGCAAGGTATGCGAGGGTCGTCTTGCCCTAGATAAGGATATTGCAACAAAAATCGTTGTAGCATAGGAGGTTATATTGTGCAAAAGAAGTTAGATGAGCTTACTATTGGCGATGAAGCTACCATAGTAAACGTTTTAGGTGAAGGAAGAGTACGACGTAGGCTTTTTGATATGGGTGTTACACCAGGTGCTGATGTGCTACTTAGAAAAAAAGCTCCTCTTGGTGATCCAATTGAGGTTACAATTAGAGGATACGAATTAACTCTAAGAAAGAACGAGGCTTGCCTTGTTGTATGTGAGCTTAAAGGAGGGAAGAACTAATGAAGACTATTGCTTTAGCAGGTAATCCCAACTGTGGTAAAACTACCCTATTTAATGCTTTAACTGGTTCAACAGCACATGTTGGTAACTGGCCAGGTGTTACTGTTGATAAAAAAGAAGGAATTTATAAGAAAACGAAGGAGCCTCTTCAAATCATTGACCTTCCAGGTATTTATTCGCTTTCTCCATATACTCCTGAGGAGGTTATTTCAAGAAATTATATTCTTGATGAAAAGCCTGCATGTATAATTAACGTTATTGATGCGACTAACCTTGAGCGTAACTTATATTTAACAACTCAAATTCTTGAAATTGATGTTCCTGTTGTTATTGCTCTTAATATGATGGATATTCTTAAAAAGACTGGAGATACAATTGATCCTCAGGCCTTAGAAAAGAAGATGGGTGTTCCTGTAGTTTGTATTTCTGCTCAAACTGAGGAAAACCTTGATATTTTAATGGATAAGGTTTATAACGAAACCTTAAAATCACGTCAGGGACAAACTGTTCTTGCGGAGGGTGCTTTAGCTCATTTAATTTCAGATGTTAAGGCAGCATTTACTGGACTTGAGGTTGAAAATCCATTATTCCACGCTATTAAGCTTATTGAAAATGATGAGCTTGAAACAGCTGCTCATCCACAGCTTGTTCATATTGTTGATGAATTTAAGGCTAGCTTTAAGGATGAAACATTTGGTTCTGACCTTGAAGCTATCGTGGCTGATTCAAGATACAAGTATATTTCTAAGAATTATTCAAATGCTAAGTTTCATAATAAAGAAAAGGCTACCCTTACTAAATCAGATAAGGCTGATAAGGTCTTAACTAATAAATGGGCTTCTATTCCTATTTTCCTAGTAATTTTATTCTTAATTTTCCACCTAACATTCTCTGAGGATTTATTCTGGTTAGGATCAATCTTCTCTAAGTTTGGCGATTGGTGTGGCGAAGAGGGTAATGCCGCTAAGGGTATTTTCTTTGGTGGTGGTCTAAATTCACCTGGTGTTATTCTTGCTAATACCTTAGGATGGGTTACAGATTCACTTGCCGCTCTTATTGAAGGATGGCTATCTGGTGCTCCAAACTGGGTACAAGGCTTTATTAATCAAGGTGTTGTTGCCGGAGTATTCTCTGTATTGTCATTCATTCCTCAAATTCTATTATTATTCCTATTCTTCTCAATTCTTGAGGATTCTGGTTATATGGCTCGTGTAGCCTTCATTCTTGACCGTATTTTCCGTCGTTTTGGTCTTTCAGGACGTGCCTTCATGCCTATGATAATGGGCTTTGGTTGTTCAGTTCCTGCGATGATTAACACAAGAACACTTGCAGATGATAGAGAAAGAACCGCAACTATTCGTGTTATTCCTTTCTTTAGCTGTGGTGCTAAGCTTCCTATTTTAACTGCAATTGCTGGTGGTATCGTTGAGGCTTTATCAATTGGTAATGCCGATGTTATTACCTTCTCAATGTATGTTCTTGGTATGGTAACTGCTATTATTGCTGTAATTGTAATGCGTCATACAACTATGCGTGGTGATGCTGCCCCATTCATTATGGAGCTTCCTGCATATCATGCTCCTAAGTTTAAATCTTTAATGTTCCATTTATGGGATAAGCTTAAGCATTATGTTAAGAAGGCATTTACTATTATCTTAGTTTCAACAATTATTATTTGGTTCATTTCTTCATTTAAGTGGGATTGGACAATGGTTTCTGAAATCGTTGATGAGAATGGTGAGTTTGTTTGCTACAATATCAATGAATCTATTCTTGCATCAATTGGTCAATTATTCCAACCATTATTTACTCCACTTGGATTTGGCTCTCAGCTAAAGACTTACGGATGGGTATTTGCCGTAGCTGCTGTTACAGGCCTTGTTGCAAAGGAAAATGTAATCGCAACATTTGGTGTTCTTGCTGCTGGTATTGCCGTTGTAAGTAATGCAACTGGTAATATGATTGATGCTAGTATTTTAGATGTTATTAATGATGAATCAGGTATTGCTGCGGCTGTGCAAATGATTAAAGCAACCGGAATTACTTGGCCAGGCTTAATTGCATTTATTGCCTTTAACATGACAACTATTCCATGCTTCGCCGCTGTTGCAACTGCTAAGGCTGAGCTTCCTCAAAAGAAGCTATGGGCTACAATCTTATTCTGGATTGTTACTTCATATTTAACTGCTACTATTGTTTATATTGTTCTTTCTTGGTGGTGGACTACCTTCATCGTTATTGCAATCGCCGCTGCAGCTGGCTTCGCTATTCATTATATTAATAAATATATTGATGCTAAAAGGGTGGCTAATATCTAATGCAAGCAATTGAAATTATTGTAATAATCGCTGTTGCGTTAATCTTTATTGCAGTAATTGGAAGCTTCATTTATAAAAAAATCCATCATCTTCCTACTGGCGAATGTGCCGATTGTAGTAAGAGAATGAAGCATGCAGTAAAGCAAATGCAGCATGATCTTAAAAAAAATAAATAAGCTAAGGCTCCAGTTCATTGCTGGAGTCTTTTATTAATCTCTTGTTTAAAATAAATCTTTATAATATAATTAAGGATGTGATGGTGATAACGTGACTTATTTTTTAGAAAAATGTCATTCCTATTATGATGATACTACAGTTGAAAAAATCATTTTGGGCATGCAAAAAAGGTATACAAGCTTTAGAGTTAATCCCCTTAAGGATAAGGGTGAGGCTTTAGAGGAAATTAAAAAGCATAATCTTAAAATTAGAAAAGCCGGTATTTATGAAAATGCCTATATTCTTGAAAATGCTAAAGAAGAGGATTTAGAATCTCTTGATTGCTACAAGGATGGAGGAATTTATCTTCAAAGCCTTTCATCAATGATGCCACCATTAAAGATGGATTTAATTCCAGGTCACGCCGTTTTGGATATGGCGGCTGCACCAGGTGGAAAAACAACCGAAATGGCCGCCTTAAGTATGAATAAGGTATCAATTACAGCCTGTGAGCTTAATAAGATAAGAGCAAATAGGCTTAAATTTAATGTTGATATGCAAGGAGCTTCAAGCGTATTTGTAATGAATACAGATGCAAGAAGGCTAGATGATTTTTTTAGCTTTGATGAAATATTGCTAGATGCACCCTGCTCAGGAAGTGGTACAAGAAGCTACACTGAAGAGGAACTTAAGGGTCTAGGCGAGGAATTAGTTGCTAAATCAGTTAAATCCCAGGAGACCTTGCTTAAGCAAGCATATAAGCATTTAAAGAAAAATGGGACGATGGTATATTCTACCTGCTCTATTTTTAAATGTGAAAATGAAGAGCTAGTGCTTAAGGCCCTAGAGGGTAAAAAATATGAAATTATCCCCATAAGCTTTAACGATGATAATTTAGAATTGCTGCCATCTACAATTGATGGCGCTTTAACAATTATGCCTAATGCTTATTATGAGGGCTTTTTTATGATAAAAATTAAGAAATTAGATAACTAGAAAGGAAGAATATTATGACTAATTGGAATCTAGAAGAGGTATATAAAAACGAAGAGGAATGGAATAAGGATTTTACAAGCTTTCAAGGTCTTGTAAAAAATATCGTAAGCTTTGAGGGTAAGCTAAAAAATCTTGAGGCAATTGAAGAATATCTTGCCTATGAGGAAAAAATATCTAAGCTTATTAGTAAGCTTTATAGCTATTCGCAAATGAAGTTTGATCAAAATCAAAAGGATTTAAAGAGCCAGGAGCTTGTAAATAAGGTTATTAAGGTTGTTTATGAGCTTCAAAGCCTTAGTGCTTTCCACAATGATGAATTTTTAGCTTTAGGCTATGAAAAATTTGAGGAGTATGCTAAGAGCTCACAAATTATTAAGGAAAATTTATTTAATATTAAAATGCTATTTGATGGCCGTAAGCATATACTATCTCCTATTTGTGAGCAAATTGTTTCTAATTTTGGACCTGTTACAAACGGCTTTGGTGATTTATATGCAGCCCTTCAAAATAGTGATTTTGAAGTAATTTCAGTCGAGCTTTCAGATGGTAGTAAGGTTAAGGTAAGCCCTAATAATTACACAAGTATTTTAGCATCCCTAGCTAATCAAGAGGATCGAAAGGCTGTATTTGAGGCTCAATTTTCTTATTATGAGAAGCACAAAAATACACTTTCATCTATTTACAAAGGCGTAGTTGATGCCAATATCGCTAATATGAAAACAAGAGGCTATGATAATATTTTAGCATCATTCCTAGATAGTGAAAAAATACCAACTGATGTTTATACATCTTTAATTCAAACCGCAAGAGAAAATACAGCACCTTTAAAGCGCTACATGAAAATTCGTCAAAAGTATTTTAATTTAAAGGAATATCATACATATGATCGAATGCTATCATTTTCTAAGGCTAAGGTTTCTTATCCATATGAAAAGGCCTATGCTGATGTTTTAAAGGCCTTAGAGCCAATGGGTGAGGATTTCGTTTCTCATGCTAAGCTAGCCCTAAAGGATGGCCATGTTGATGTGTTCCCAACTGAGGCTAAAAGAAGTGGTGCCTATTCAACCAGAATTGAGGGCTATGGGCCATACATTTTATTAAATCATACTGATGATCTAGAATCAGCCTTCACTTTAGCTCATGAATGTGGTCACTCTATTCATACTCTATATACGCTTGAAAACCAACCATTTGCTACTCAGGATTATCGTATTTTCGTTGCGGAAATTCCTTCAACCCTAAATGAACAGCTATTCCTAGATTATTTACTTAAGAATAGTAATAATAGGGAGCTTAAGCTTCAGGCTGTATGCAAGGCAGTAGATAATATAGTTTCTACCTTCTATCGTCAAACTCTATTTGCAGATTTTGAGTATCAGGCTCATACTAAGGCTGTAGCAGGTGAGGAGCTAAATTATGAGGTTTTATCCAATATTATGGCTCACCTTTATAAGGAATATTATGGTATTAATCTAGATACTGAGCCACTTAAGAAGCTTGTATGGGCATATATCCCACATCTTTATTATTCACCATTCTATGTATATCAATATGCAACATGCTTTAGCGCTTCAATGAAGATTTATGATGAAATTAAAAACCATAAGCCTCATGCAATGGAAAATTATTTAAATATGCTTAAGGCTGGTGCCTCATTATATCCTGTTGATGTTGTTAAGCTTAGTGGTGTTGATTTAACAAAAAAGGAGCCATTTGAGGCTGTATGCAACAAGCTAAATGATCTTCTTGATACGCTTGAGGATTTAATTAAGTAATATATGAAATATTATGCCATTAAAGAAGGCTTAAAAACAGGAATCTTTAGCTCCTGGGATGAATGTAAGGAATATGTTTCAGGCTATAAGGGCGCTCTTTATAAATCATTTTCAAGCCTTGAGGATGCCAAAAATTATCTTGAGGGTAAGGAAGAGGAATTTGCTGGAAATTTTGCCTATGTTGATGGATCATATAATCCTAAGACAGCTGAATATAGCTTTGGGGCGGTATTGTATTACAATGAACAAATGTATCAATTTAAGCGAAAATTTGGTCCAGATGAATATTCTAAATCACGTAATGTATCAGGAGAAATTAGAGGAGCGGCCTTCATTATTCAATATGCTATTAAGTTAGGAATAAAGGAACTTGACCTTTATTATGATTATCGTGGAATTGAAGAATTTTATACGGGAGCCTATAAGGCAACAAAGGATTTATCCTTGAAATACCAGGAATTTGCTCAAAGGGCTAAGGGTCAAATTAAAATTAATTTTCATAAGGTAAAAAGCCATACCAATAATAAATATAATGATATGGTTGATAGCTTAGCAAAGGAAGCTCTAGGTCTTTAGGGCTTCCTTTAGTAGCTTTAGGTCACTGTGATAAAAGATATAATTGCCGTAGCGCTCAGTATTCTCACGGCCCTTTCCAAAAATAATTAAAATATCATTATCTTTCATTAAGGATACTCCAAGCCTAATCGCCTCATCTCTATAAAGGCTAAGATAGTAGCTATTTTTGGCCTTCTTCGTCATATCAGCTAAAATACTTGTAATTTTTTCATCCTTGGGATCCTCACTGGTAAAAATAGTAATATCAGACAAGCTTGTAGCAAATTTGCCCATTAAGGGTCTTTTGGATTTATCCTTATTACCCTGACAGCCTAAAATAGATATAATCCGGCCTTTTTTAACCTTATTTAAGGCCTCAAGGGTCGCTTTAACGCCATAGGGAGTGTGGGCAAAATCAATAATATAAAATTTATCCTTATCCTTAATTAGTTCAAATCTTCCTTCAACCTGTAGCTTTTGGCTCAGGCTTTTTTTAATAATACTAAAGGGAATTCCCATTTCATAGAGGTAGCCAATTGATGCTAGTAAATTATAAACATTATATTCACCAAAAAGGTTCGTTATAATTTGTCCTAAAAAGTAGCCCTTATAATAGACATCAAAAATGGTTCTACTAAGGCTTATCCTAATATTTTTAGCCTGAAAATCACCTCCATTAAGTCCATAGGTCATAATATGGCCCTTAAGCCTTTTTCTTACATAGGCGTAATAATTCATATCATAATTTATTAAAATAAGGCTATTAGGCCTTAAGCATTTATTAAGGCTTAGCTTACAGTTTAAATAGCGCTTCATGGTTTTATGGGTATTTAAATGCTCATGGCTAATATTGGTAAATATTAAGCCATTAAAGCTAAGAAAAAGACCGCGATTATTTAAAATACCCTCACTTGACATTTCAATGACACTATACTGGGCCTTATATAAATAGGCATTATCTAGTGCCTCATAAATAATACTATTAGAGGGAGTAGTATTTTGAAGCTTAAAGTGACGATTTAAAAAATAAATTCCATTGGTACCAATTAAAATACTTCTTGAGACATCATTTAAAACATGATTAATTAAATAGCTCGTAGTTGTTTTACCATCGGTACCTGTGACAGCTATATTATGAAGCATTTGATGCTTGTTATAATAAAAATTAAGCATAGAATTTAATAATTCCTTAGGATTTGGGGCCGTTAAGGAAGGATAAGATACTAAATTTCTTTTTGAGATGATAAAGGAAGCGCCATTATCAATCGCCTCTGATATGTATTTTTCCCCATCAAAATTATCACCCTTAATCGCAAAAAATAAATCATTTTTCTTAACTAGACGAGAATCATCCTTAATATCCTTAAAGAAGATATCATCCTTTAAATCCTTAAAATAAGAATTAAGTCTCATCGTATCACCACCCATATTTTTTTCTTTTAAAATATTTTTATACAAATTTGGCCTTAATCTTTATATTTTACTAAGCATTTGATATAATAAATAATGTATAAGTGGGTGTTAAAATGTTTAAACTTGAAAGTAAATTTAAGCCCTTTGGTGACCAACCAAAGGCTATTGATGAAATTGTAAATAATTTTAATAATGGCAAAAATGAGCAAATTTTACTAGGAGCAACTGGTACAGGTAAAACATTCACCATTTGTAATGTTATTGAGCGTGTTAATAAGCCTACCTTGGTTTTAGCCCACAATAAAACCCTAGCAGGACAGCTATATAACGAGATTAAAAGCTTTTTCCCGCATAATCACGTTGAATATTTCATTTCCTATTATGATTATTATCAGCCCGAGGCTTATGTTGTATCAAGCGATACATTCATTGAGAAGGATGCTAAAATTAACGAAGAAATTGATGAGATGAGGCATAAGGCCACATCCGCTCTTATTGATTATAAGGATGTTATTGTTGTAGCGTCGGTTTCATGTATTTATGGTATTGGAGATCCTGATGATTATAAAAATTCGATGCTATGCCTAAGGGTTGGTCAAACGATTGAGCTTAAGAAGCTTCTTGAGCGTTTAGTTGAGATGCAATATCAAAGAAACGAAATTGATTTTAAAAGAGGCACCTTCCGTCTAAGAGGAGATAGCCTGGAAATAATACCGGCCTCTGAGCATAAAAATGGTATTAGAATTGAGCTTTTTGATGATGAAATTGAGAGTATTAGGACCTTTGATATTTTAACAGGAGCCTCAATTGATGTCCTTGATTTTATTAATATTTTCTCAGCTACCCATTTCGTCACAAATAAGGAAAAGCTTGAAGAAGCGATAAGAAGAATTGAAGTAGAGCTTAAGGAGCAGGTTAAAAAGTTTAATGATGAGGGTAAGCCTCTTGAGGCTGAGCGAATTTTGTCAAGAACAAGATATGATCTTGAAATGCTAAGAGAAATTGGTACATGCAGTGGTGTTGAAAACTACTCACGTCACCTAACCTTAAGAGCAGAAGGAGAAACACCCGCAACCTTGCTTGATTTCTTTCCTAAGGATTTCTTACTTGTAATTGATGAATCCCACGCTACTGTTCCCCAAATAAGAGGTATGTACAATGGCGATAGAGCCCGTAAGGAAAATCTTGTTAATTATGGCTTTAGGCTTCCATCGGCTCTAGATAATAGACCTCTTAAATTTGATGAATTTGAGGCTAAGGTTCATAATGTTTTATATCTTTCTGCCACACCAGGTGATTATGAGCTTGGTAAGAATTTACCAATTTGTGAACAAATTATTCGTCCAACAGGTCTGCTTGATCCTTTAATTGAGGTAAGACCAACTGTAGGCCAGGTTGAGGATTTATATGCTGAAATTCTTAAAAGAATTGATAAAAATGAGCGTGTTTTAATTACAACCCTAACTATTAAAATGAGTGAGGATTTAACCGCTTATCTTAAAAATTTAGGCTTAAAGGTGGCCTACCTTCATTCAGAAATTAAGGCACTTGAAAGGCTCGAAATTTTAAGAGACCTTCGTCTGGGCGTTTATGATTGTCTTGTTGGTATCAACCTTTTAAGAGAGGGTCTAGACCTTCCTGAGGTTAGCCTTGTGGCTATTCTTGATGCGGATAAGCAGGGCTTCTTGCGTAGTGAAAGAAGCTTAATTCAAACGATTGGTCGTGCTGCTCGTAACGCCAATGGTATGGTCATAATGTATGCGGATAGTATTTCTCCTTCAATGGATTATGCGATGAAGGAAACGGCTCGTCGTAGGGAAATTCAGGAAAAATATAATAAGGATCATAATATTATCCCTCAAACAATTAAAAAGGATATTCAAGAAAGTGTATCTATTAAGCATAAGGCTGAGGAAGAGGAAAAGGCATCTAAGTCTAAGAGCTCAAAGAAGATGACAAAGCTTGAGCGTGAAAAGCTAATTGAGGAGCTTGAAGCGGAAATGAAGGCCTACGCTAAGGAGCTTAACTTTGAAATGGCAGCTCAGGTTAGAGATGCGATTATGGAATTAAAGAAGGGTGATTAAAGTGCATAGCTTAAAGGAATTATATAAAATAGGGAATGGGCCATCAAGCTCTCATACAATCGCTCCTAAAAGAGCTACTGAGCTATTTTTAGCCCATTATCCGGATGTAGATTTTGTTAAGGTAACCCTATATGGCTCTTTAGCCTTAACAGGTAAGGGTCATCTTACCGATTATATTATTGATAAAACATTAGGGGATATTAAGCATGAAATTGTATTCAATTATTTAGAGCTTATGCCTCATCCTAATACAATGATATTTGATGGCTTTAAGGACCATAATCTAATTGCCTCAAAAACGATTATATCGATTGGTGGGGGTTCAATTAAGGTTTTAGGTGAGCCACTTGATGAAATTAAGGATGTCTATCCACACAAGAATCTATATGAAATAAAGGCTTACTGTAAGGAAAACAACCTTAATTATGCCCAATATGTATATAAATTTGATGAGGGTATTAAGGATTATTTAGAAAAAATATATGATGCGATGCTTGATGCAATTAGAAGAGGTCTTGAAAGCGAGGGTACACTTCATGGTGACCTTCATGTAGTAAGAAAGGCTAAAAGCCTTTATTATAGCCATAAAAAGGAAAATGATGAGCTTAAAAGAAAAAGAAGAATTATCGCCTATGCGTACGCTGTTTCTGAGGAAAATGCCTCAGGTGGGGAGATTGTAACTGCACCTACCTGTGGTGCATCAGGTATTATTCCTTCCTGTCTTAGAACAATGCTTGATGATCAAGTATCTAAAGACAAGCTTATTGATGGCTTGGCTGTAGCAGGTCTATTTGGTAATTTAATTAAATTTAACGCCTCAATTTCTGGCGCTG
>URFB01000008.1 GCA_900547045.1 uncultured Mollicutes bacterium | reverse complement strand
GGCTAATGAATGTGGTTTTCCACTTGATGAAGATACTATTAAAAGGATTGTATGCTCGCATGAATTGTTTCATTATTTGGAAAATAAAAATCCTAAGGAATTTTATACTAAAACAGCCAAATGTGTAACAGGACATTTTTTTAAGTTTGAAAGAAAATCTCATCCGATTATTTTAAGTGAGATAGGTGCAATGGCATTTGCATCTAAATTAAATAATTTAAGCTTTTCACCGTATATATTAGATTATTTATTGTTATATAAAGTAGAAAAGAAATAGGCCTCAGATTTATATGAGGCAGTAACGGAGGATTAAATGGGCCTAACAATATATGATATTGCGACTCTTGCAGGAACATCTGTTTCGACAGTATCAAGGTATCTAAATCATAAACCAATTAAAGAAGAAAATAAAAAAAAGATTGAAGCGGTATTGCAAGGTGAGGGAAAGGAGTATACTCCTAATGCGATGGCCAGAGCTTTAGTTTCCAAAAGCTTAAAAACAGTTGCGATTATCACTGTTGATATTAGAGTTCCTCACTATGCCATAGTTTCTTATGCTTTTGAACAGGAATTTACTAAGAAGGGCTATAATGTTATTATTTGTAATGCATCTCTTTCAATTGATAAGCTTGAAAATTATTTAACAAGCCTTTTATCCCGTCAAATTGATGGTATTGCCCTTGTTGGATCAATTTTTACATCACTTAATAACGAGCCTAAAATTCTTGAAATGCTAAAGGGAATACCAGTTGTAGTAGCTAATGGTACTATAAATATGGAAAATTGTAATTCAGTTTTAGCTGATGATACATATGGTACTGGACTTGCTTTAGATTATTTAATCAAAAAGGGAAGAAAAAACATTTATTTTTTCTCGGATGAAAAAAATGATAGTGGAATAAGAAAACTAGAAGGATTTTGGCAAGCAATGCTAAGAAATGGGCGTGATCCTACTAAATATCAAAGAGATGTTTCTCAAACTATTGAGGGTGGTATTGAGGGCGTAAAAAGTATAATCGAAAACAATCTTCCTTTTGATGCTATTATTTGTGGAAATGACATTGTTGGTGTTGGTGTAATTTCTTATTTAAACCGAAATGGCTATAAGGTTGGTGTGGATGTAGATGTTATTAGCTTTAATAATACTCTATATTCAGAAATTACATATCCAAGAATGACGGTTATTAATAATAAGCCTGAGCTTCAAGCAAAATGGCTAGTAGATATTCTAGAACGTAAAATAAATAAAGAAGAGGTCATGAGTATAACGATTAGACCAGAATTATTAATTAAGGAAAGCGCATAGCTTTCCTATTATTTTAGCAAAAAACTAAAACCGGTTTCAGTGAAAATGCTATTTTCATGTGGTTTTTTTAAAAAAAAAGCATAAAAAGGCTTGACTGTAAGCGTTTTTAGAGGTAATATACAAGCGTAAAACCGGTTTCAGTAATATGAAACAAATTGATACAGAACGGGGGAAAACGAAAATGCGTATCAAATATGAAGATTTATTAAACAAATTTGAAAGGATATTGTTACAAAGAGGATTATCTAATGAAAATGCTCACCTTGCGGCTGAGGTTTTTGCTAAAAATAGTCTTGATGGAATCTATTCTCATGGTGTAAATAGATTTCCACGTGTAGTGTCATATCTTGACAAGAAGGAAATTGATCCTAGTGCAACACCAACTAAGGAATTAAGCTTTGGTGCAATGGAGCGTTGGAATGGTCATAGAGGCTTTGGACCTTTAAATGCAACACTTGCAATGAAAAGAGCTTGTGAGCTTTCTAGCCAATATGGAATTGGTATTGTAGCCTTAGGTAACAACAATCACTGGATGAGAGGTGGAACTTATGGTTGGCAAGCTGCTAATGATGGAAAAATTGGTATTTGCTGGTCAAATACAACTGTAAATATGCCTGCTTGGGGTGGAAAAAATCCTAAGATTGGTAATAATCCCTTTATTATGGCGGTTCCTCAAAGCAATGGCGAACATGTTGTAATTGACTGCGCTGTTTCTCAATATTCTTATGGAAAAGTTGAAGAGACAAGACTTAAGGGTCAAAAGCTTCCATTCCCTGGAGGATATGATTCTAATGGCAATTTAACAACTGACCCAGCTGAGATTGAGCGCACAGGACGTTTCTTACCAATGGGATATTGGAAGGGTAGTGGATTCTCAATTGCCCTTGACCTTATAGCAACTGTTCTTACCAATGGTAATTCTGTTTCTAAGATTGCATCATTTGGCGATGAAATTGGATTGACTCAAATTATGATTGCTATTGATCCTTCTAAATTTAATTCAACAGAGCTTACAGATTCAATTGTAAATAGTATCCTTAAGGATATTAAATCATCTGAACCAGTAGTTGAAGGTGGCGAGGTTTATTATCCTGGCGAGCTTGAACTTAAGACAAGACATGAAAATACTGTAAATGGTATTCCTGTTATAGATTCCGTTTGGGAAACCATTGAATCACTTGATAAAAATGCATAAGGGCGTCATTTTTGATATGGATGGTCTGATGTTTGACACTGAAAGATTATCTAGTAAAATGTGGCATGAAATATTAAAAAAATATAACTTGCCTATAAATGAGGAATTCATAATTACAATTAGAGGCTTAAATTTTAAATCGTCTAAAGAAATGTTTCATAAATATTATCAAAGTGATATTGATTTTAAGATGCTAAAGGATGAAAAAAATCAAATGGTATATGATTATATTATGAGACATGGAATTCCAGTTAAGGAAGGACTTTATGAGCTTATAGACTTTCTTAAGGATAATAAAATAAAAATAGCACTTGCAACATCTTCAAGTAAACTTGTTGCGAATAAGTATTTAGAGCTTGCAGGTATTAATTCTTATTTTAATGTAAAGGTGTTTGGTGATGAGGTTTCAAAAGGAAAACCTGATCCCGAAATTTTTCTTAAGGCTTTAGCTAAGCTTAAGCTTGAAAAAGAAGAGGTTGTTATCCTTGAGGATTCTAAAAATGGAATTAAAGCTGCTAATAATGCTGGTATTGAACCATTTTGGGTTCCTGATGGAATATATTTTGAAACTGATGCCAAAAGATTTAAAAGTTTAAAAGAAGTAATAAAGAATATTTAAAAGAAGAAAAGGAGAAAAATTATGGAAATTATAATTGGAATTTTGCTGATTCTGTCATTCTTTGGATTAGCATACTATGCCATAAAGGGTGGAAACCTTTTTATGGGAATCTTAATTATCGCTACTATTTGGCTTGTCTTACCATTAATTGGTAATTTTTGTGTAAGACAGGGATGGGTATTTGATAAATCATTTTATGAAACTAATAAGGAATTAGTAGATAAATCATTTAAAGATGCTTTAGATCTTGTTTATCAAAAGGGTCCTGAATCTTGGGGCGCAACCCTTGTTAATGTTGTATTTGGTGCTTGGTTTGGTCGTGTTATTCTTCAAACAGGAATAGCTTCCACGTTAATTAAGAAGACAACCGAAATGGGCGGAGATAGACCTGCTATTACTTGTATTTTACTTTCAATTGTAACAACCGCTATATTTACCTCATTATTTGGTGCTGGTGCTGTTGTAGCTATTGGTGTTATTATTCTTCCTATTTTAATATCTCTAGGAATTCCTAAAAAATGTGCAATTGTATCATATACGTTAAGTATTGGTGCTGGTATGTTTATTAATCCGGTTTTAAATAGTCAATACTCAGGTTTCTTCCCTGGATGGACAATAAATGATAATCTTGCCTGGGGATTTACAATGATGGGCATTCAAGTGCTATTTACACTTTGTGTTGTTATTTTCTTTACTAGAAAGAAAAGAATTTCACAAGCATGGGCCGCTGAAGCTCCACAAAGAAAGAAACTTGATTTTGCACCTACACCTGCCCTTATCGCTCCTATTTTACCAGTTGTATTAAATTTACTTGGAGCACCTATTATTTTAGGCTTTATTATTGCTGGATTCTATGCACTTGCTGTTTGTGGAAAGCTTAAGAGTTTTAAGGGTGCATGCCGTATACTTAATAAGGATTTCTTTGATGGTGTAGTAGATGCGGCTCCTCTTGTAGGATTCTTACTTGTACTTCCTATGTTTAATAAGGCTGCGACATTATGCTCACCATATTTCAATGCGGTATTAGGTTCTATTATTCCTAAGAATCCGCTTGTATTGATAATTATATTTGCCTGCCTTGCACCTCTTGGTCTTTTCCGCGGTCCATTTACATTATTTGGTTGCGGTGCCGCATTACTGGGTATTTTATTGGGCTTTGGTACACTTCCTGTTGAATTCTTAGCTGCATTATTTATTATTCCATCTACTGTTATGAATGTTTCTTGTTGTATAACTCAATCTTGGATTGCGTGGGGTATTGGATATACGAAGGTTCCAACTAAGGAATATTTAAAAACTAGTATTATTTGTGGATGGTCACTTTGTGTGATTATGGAGCTAGTAACTTATTTTTGTTTCTATAGATAGGAGGATTAATAATTATGTCAAGATTAGTTAGAATGGGCATCGACGTTGGTGGTACACACACTAAGGCCGTTGCGATTGATAATGCAACTCATGAAATTATTGGTAAATCATCAGTTAAAACAACTCATGATGATAAATCAGGAGTAGCTGCTGGTGTTGTTCAAGCATTTATGAATTGTTTAAGAGAAAATAATATTGATCCTTCAGATGTGGTTTTCGTAGCGCATTCAACAACACAGGCTACAAACGCTTTAATTGAAGGTGATGTTGCGACCGTTGGTATTTTAGGTATGGGTACAAGAAATATTGGCTCATTTATGGCTAAGGTTCAAACTCATCTTAAGGATATTAATCTTGGAAATGGACGTAAAATTCATATTGTTCATGAGTATTTAGCCGAGAAAAATATTAATCATGAAAATGTTAAAAAGGCTGTTTTAGCTTTAAAGGAAAAGGGTGCGACAGTTATTGTTGCATCAAAGAGCTATGGCGTCGATGATATTGCGGATGAACAATTTGTCTTTGATATTTCGAAGAATGAATTAGGCTTTGAAACAACAATGGCATCGGATATTACTAAGCTTTATGGCTTATCAAGAAGAACAAGAACTGCTGCGATAAACGCCTCAATTCTTCCTAAAATGCTAAATACAGCAAATCAAACAGAAGAATCAGTTAGAAAAGCAGGCGTAACCGTTCCCCTTATGATCATGCGTGGTGATGGTGGTGTAATGGAAATTAATGAAATGAAAAAACGCCCTGTATTAACTATGCTTTCAGGTCCTGCTGCTTCAGTAATGGGGTCCCTTATGTATTTGCGTGCCTCTAATGGTGTTTATTTTGAGGTAGGAGGAACTACAACTAATATAGGTGTAATTAAGGATGGCCGTCCTGCCATTGATTATTCTACGGTTGGTGGATATCGTACATATATTTCTTCCCTTGATGTTAGAGTTGAGGGTGTTGCTGGCGGTTCTATGATTCGCCTTAATAAGCAAAGAGTTCATGATGTTGGTCCTCGTAGTGCACATATTGCAGGTCTAGATTATGCTGTCTTTACTCCTCTTGAGGAAATTGAAGATCCACAGCTTGAATTATTTAGCCCTAAGCCAGGTGATCCTGATGATTATGTAGCTATCAAGCTTAAGAGTGGCAAACGTGTAACTATTACAAACTCTTGTGCTGCTAATGTTTTAGGTCTTGTCCATGAGGGGGATTTCTCTTACGGAAATGTAGAAAGTGCAAGACGCTGTATGCAGCCAATTGCCGATTATTTACATACGACAGTAGAGGATGTTGCTACACAAATTATGGAGCGTTCTTATGAAAAGGTATCACCAATTATCTTTGACTTAGCTCGTAAATATCGTCTTGAGCATGACCAAATTTCTCTTGTAGGTGTTGGTGGAGGTGCCACATCACTTATTAGATATGTTGCTAAAAAGATGGATGTTCGCTATAGTGTTCCTGAAAACGCAGAGGTTATTTCATCAATTGGAGTTGCTCTTGCGATGGTACGTGATGTTGTTGAACGTGTTGTACCAAATCCATCTCCTGAGGATATTCGTGCTATTAAGCTTGAAGCTATTAATAAGGCTGTTGAAAGTGGTGCAGAGCCTTCTAGTGTCGAGGTTCATATTGAAATTGATGCTGAAACATCTAAGCTTACAGCTATCGCAACAGGTTCAACTGAGGTCAAGACAACTGATTTATTAAAGGAATGTACAGAAGAGGAAGCGTTAGAGTTAGCTGCTGAGGACTTGCGTCAAAGTAAGGAAGATACACATCTTGCTGGTCGTACTAAAGGCTTCTATGCCTATGAAGCTTCTATTAAAGGAAGAAATGCAATGCGTGTTCTTGATAAGAAGGGATTCATTAAGGTTCAAAGAAATGATGCTGAGGCAATAGTATGTAAGCCAGGCTCATATCGTACAATTGTATCGAAGATGTGGGAGGATTTATCCGTTTATAAGTCGGATGCAATTTTAAGACCTGACTATTATGTATGTTTTGGAGCTCGTGTTATGGACTTTAATGGTTCAAATGAATTAAATAATATCTTAATGCTTATGGAGGTTGAGCTTAATATGCTTGACGGAAATGACGACATTATGATTATTGGTGCTAAAAATCAAATATAAAAGAGGTTTAATATGTTAACAGCGAAATTAGGAAATGAAGCTTGCTATAATTATAATAATGATAGCTTTAAAAAAGCCTTTAATTGGCTTAAGGAAACAAATTTAAGTGAGTTAAAGCCTGGTAATTATCCTATTGATGGAAATAAGGTTTATGCCAATGTTCAGGAATATGATTCGATGCCTTATGATGAGTGTCTTTTTGAGGCTCATCGTAAGTACCATGATATTCAGTATATAGTTGAAGGGGAAGAAGAATTTGGCTATACTGAGGTTGAAGGATTAAAGATAAAAATGCCTTATGATGAGACAAAGGATTTAATGTTCTTTGAATTTCCTAAGGATGCAGGTCATATTGTGTTACATAAGGGTGAATTTGCTATTGCGTCACCTATTGATGCTCACCAGCCTCGCGTAATGCATGGTAAAGCCTGTCATGTTAAAAAGATTGTATTAAAGGTTATGGTAGATTAATTATGAAAATGACATTTCGCTGGTATGGCTATGATGATAAAAACACATTAGACTATATCAGACAAATTCCTGGTATGACAGGTGTGGTAACAGCTTTATATACAGTACCTGTAGGTGAGGTATGGCCAGAAGATGAGGTTGCACGCTTACATGACTATGTTACATCTCATGGTCTTGAGATGGAGGTAATTGAATCAGTTCCCGTATCTGAGGATATTAAGCTTCATCGTGGTGATTATAAAAGACATATTGAAAACTTTAAGGAAAATATTAGAATCCTATCTCGTCATGGTGTTAAATGTATTTGCTATAACTTCATGCCTGTCTTTGACTGGACAAGAAGCCAGCTAGACCATAAGCTTCCTGATGGAAGTGAGGCCTTAGTATATTATAAGGAGGATGTAGATAAGCTAGATCCAACTAAGCTTACACTTCCAGGCTGGGATGCTTCATATAAGCCAAGTGAGGTAAAGGAATTAATTGAGGCTTATAAAAAACTAGGAGAAGAAGGTCTTTGGGCTAACCTTAAATATTTCCTTGAAGAAATTATTCCAGTTGCTCGTGAGTGTGATGTTCTAATGGCGATTCATCCTGATGATCCTGCATGGCCTATTTTTGGAATTCCAAGAATTATTACCTGTGAGAAGAATCTAGATCGATTCTTAGGTCTTGTAGATGACCATTATAATGGACTTACTCTATGCTCAGGCTCTTTAGGAACAAATCCTCAAAATGATATGGTTCATTTAGTAAAGAAATATGCGGCGATGGATAGAATTCACTTTGCTCATATTAGAAATATTAAGCTAGTAGGAGACCAGTCATTTGAGGAATCTGCTCACTATTCAAAGTGTGGTTCTCTTGATATGTTTGGTATGATTAAGGCCTACCATGATGCCGGTTATACAAAATATATTAGACCCGATCATGGAAGAATGATTTGGGATGAAAAGGCTAAGCCAGGCTATGGCTTATATGATAGAGCATTAGGCTCTATGTATATTACAGGAATCTGGGAAGCCTTAGATAGAATGGAAAAATAAGAAGAAAAGAAGGATATTAACATGAAAATTTTAGAACCTTTAAAGATTGGTAATTTAACTTTAAAAAATCGTATTATGTTTCCACCTCTAACAACTGGTTATGAGGAGAAGGATGGTTCAATCGGTGATCATTCATTTAATTTCTATGTAAATTTAGCTAAAGGTGGAGCTGGCTATGTTGTAATTGGTGATGTTACACCTATTATGACAATTTCACCAACACCAAAGCTATTTGCAGATTCACAAATCCCAACCTATAAGAGACTTGCTGATGAGCTTCATAAATATGATTGTAAGCTTGGCGTTCAAATCTTCCATCCTGAGTATCATGCTGAAAAAATTATGCAAATGTTTATGAAGGGCCAGCAAAAGGAAGGTCTTGAGTTACTTCATTATGATATGGTTCACTTTGTAACAGAGGTAACTCATGATGAGCTAATTGAAATTGCAAGCAAAATTGCTGCTTGTGCTAAGCGTGCTGAGGCTGCTGGTGTAGATTTTATTGAAATTCATGGAGACCGTCTATGTGGTTCTTTATGTTCAACAATTTTAAACCATCGTACTGATGAATTTGGTGGTTCATTTGAAAATCGTACTCGCTTTGCTCTAATGGTAGTTGATGAAATTAGAAAGGAATGCCCAAATATCGCAATTGAATATAAGCTTCCAATTGTAACTGTTATGGATAATGGTGCCCTTCAGGGAAAGGGTGGTCTTCAAATTGAAGAGGCTGTTAAATTTGCTAAAATTCTTGAAGAGCATGGTGTTAATGCTATTCACGTTGCTCAAGCAAATCACACTGGTAATATGAATGATACAATTCCAGCTATGGAAACTCGTCGCTATGGCTTTATGCTTGAAGAAACTAAGGCTATTAAGGCTGCCATATCTATTCCTGTAAGTTTTGTTGGTCGTATTGCATCTGTTCAAATGGCTGAGGATTTATTAGAGCGTGGAGTTTGTGATTATGTTGCCTTTGGTCGTAGCCTTTTAACTGATCCAAATCTACCTTCTAAGGTGGCAGCTGGAGACTTAGGTTCAATTCGTCGTTGCATGATGTGCAATAAGGGCTGTACTGATGCTATTATGGGACGCAGATTCATTTCTTGTGTTTTAAATGCAGAAAATGGCTATGAGGGTGAGCGTCATATTGAAGCGGCTAAGACTAAGAAGAAGGTAGGCGTTGTTGGTGCCGGTATTGCTGGTCTTGAGGCTGCACGAATTCTTGCTATTAGAGGTCATGAGGTAACATTATTTGAGCGTGAGCTTAAAATCGGTGGTCAAATTAATATAGCTTGTCTTCCACCTCGTAAATCCGAAATGAGAAGAAGTATTTTATATTATGAAAATATTTTAAAGAAGCTTCCTATCAAATTTGAATTAGGACATGAATTTACAGCTTCTGATGCTAATCAATTTGATGAAATTGTAGTTGCAACAGGTGCTAAGAGTCTTCATCCAAGAATTCCTGGAATTGATAATTCAAATGTTCTAGATTCATGGGATGTTTTAAGTGGAGATGCTATTCCATATGGTAGAATCGCTGTATGTGGTGGTGGTCTTGTCGGTACTGAAACAGCCGAATATCTAGCTCAAAGAGGCTATAAGGTTTCTATTATTGAAATGAAGGAAAAAATTGCTGCTGAGGAGTCATCAACAATCATTCCATTTATGATGGCTGATTTTAAGGAGCATCAAACTGAATTATTACCACTTCATAAAATTCTTGAATTTACAAATGCAGGAGTAAGAACAGAGGTAATTGATAAGGATGGTAACAAGGTATCTGAAGAGCTTGTAAAGGCTGATACAATTGTTAATGCCCTATCATCTGTTAAGGTATTACCTAATCTTGAGGGTGTTACTAAGCCAATTCACTATGTTGGTGATTGTGCTGGAGAAAGACCTTCAAATATTGAGCATGCTATAAAGAGTGCTTATGACGTTGCAAGTCAAATATAATTAAGGGAGTCCCTCCCTTATTAAGGAGGAATAATAATTATGGTTGATTTAAAGAAAAAACCGTTTTATTTAAATGAAGAAGAGCTTAAATGGGTAGAAAATACCATTAAAGGAATGTCACAGGAAGAAAAAATTAAGCAGCTATTTATTGATATGATTAATACATCAGATTCTGCTATTATTGAAAAAATAACGAAGGAAAGGCAATTTGGTGGTGCTCGCTATGGAAATAGACCTGCTAAAATGCTTCAGGATCAAAATAATGCTTTACAAAAAAGCTCTAAGATTCCTCTTTTAATTGCCTGTAATGCTGAAAGCGGCGGTAATGGTGCCGCTGCTGGAGGCACTGAGGTTGGCTGTGGAATTAAAATTGGTGCGACTAATAATATAAAAAATGCCTATGAGCTAGGACATATTTCAGGTCTTGAGGCTACCTCAATTGGATGTAATATGACATTTGCACCAGTTGTAGATATTAATATGAATTTCCACAATCCAATTATTTCCTCAAGAAGCTTTGGTTCAAGCCCAAGCCTTGTAAGAGATTGCTCACTTGAATATCTTAAGGGTGCACATGATGCTGGTATTGCTTGTACAGCTAAGCATTTTCCAGGAGATGGTTTAGATGAAAGAGATCAGCATTTATCATATAGTGTAAATAGTCTTTCATGTGAGGAATGGGATAAGAGCTTTGGTATGGTTTATCAAAGCCTAATTGATGCCGGTATTGAGGCTATTATGGTTGGTCATATAATGCTTCCAAGCTATCAGAAGCATTTTAATCCTAATATGACAGATTATGATTTACTTCCTGCAACAATTTCGTATGAGATTTTAACTAATCTATTACGTGAAAAGCTTAATTTTAATGGTGTTGTAATTACTGATGCCTCACATATGGTAGGTTTTTCTGGAATTAAAAAGCGCAGTGAGCTACTACCAATGGCTATTAATGCGGGCTGTGATATGCTGCTATTCTATAATGATTATGAGGAAGATATTAAATATGTATCTGATGCATTAGAGGCGGGCATTATTACAGAAGAGCGCTTAAATGATGCCGTTTTAAGAATTTTAGGCTTAAAGGCACATTTAGGCTTAAATACTAAGTGCCTAATTAAAACAGAAGAGGATTTAAAGAGCTTTGGCTGTGAGGAATATAAGAATGTTGCTTCTGCAATCTCTCATGAGGCTATTACTCTTGTTAAAAATAATCAACCTAATGTTTTCCCAATTATTCCTTCAAGATATAAACGAATTTTATTAGTTCCTCAGGAGTCAACCAATTTACTATCAAAATTTGGAAATATGATGAATAAGCAAAAAAATTATATTGAGCAATTTAAGGAGCTTCTTGAAAAGGAAGGCTTTGAGGTTGAGATTTTTGAATCATTAGAAAAGAAGCTTGAGGGTGCTAAGCCAGAGGATATGTTTAAAATTATGAATAATCTATATGGTCAAAAAACATCAATTGCTTCTGTTAAGGAAAAATATGATTTAGTAATTCATCTTGCAAATGTTGGTGGAAATGGTACTGTACAAAGATTAAACTGGGCATTTACTAAGGGCTCACTTGATGTTCCTTGGTATTCTCATGAGCTTCCTGTTATCTTTATTTCGCTTTCCTGTCCATTCCATTTGTTTGATGTACCTGAGGTTCAAACTTATATTAACGCTTATGATAAGCAGCCTCATACCCTAGAGGCTATTATAGATAAGCTTACAGGACGTGAGCAGTTTACAGGAATATCGCCTGTAGATGCCTTTTGTGGAAGGGTGGAGCTTAAGCTATGACAATTGAGGATTTTACACCTAATAATGAGTTTTTAATTTGTATTGATAGTGATGGCTGTGCAGTTGATTCAATGACAATCAAGCATGAAAAGGCCTTTGGTAGAGCTTTAATTGAAACCTGGCATTTAGAGGAATTTAAAGATAAGGCTATGAAGGAATGGGAAAGAATTAATCTTTATTCATTGACAAGAGGAATTAATCGCTTCCTTGGCCTTAATTTGGCATTAAAATATATTAATGAAAATTTAAAGCCTATCGAGAATCTTGAGGACTTAGATAATTTCATCAAAAATGCTAAAAGCTACTCAAATAATAGCCTTGAGGAGTATCTAAAAATATCTCCTTCAAAGCTATTAGAGGACTGTCTTGCATGGTCAAATCTAACTAATAAATATATTAAAGAGCTTCCAGAAGCATCAATTGGGCTATTTAAATATGCGAAAGAGCAAATAGAAAAAATGTATAATAATGCCGATATCGCAGTTGTATCTAGCGCTAATTATGATGCAGTATATAACGAATGGAATCGATTTGGATTAATGGATTATGTTTCTGTTTTTTGTACACAAAATGAAGGAACTAAGGAAAAGTGTCTTGAGCGCTTAAGCAAGAGATATCCTCAAGGTAATATTATTATGGTTGGAGATGGACCGGGAGATTTAGAAGCAGCTAAGTCTAACCGAGTTTATTTCTACCCAATTTTGGCAGGTATTGAAGTTAAATCATGGAAGAAGATTAATTCTTACTTAGATTTATTTTACACTCATCAGTTAGAATACTGTCAGGAAAAATTAATTAAAGCATTTAAGGATAATTTAAAATAATTCTTATGATGATTAATAAAAGAGGAGGGCTACCTCCTTTTTTGATTTCTTAATATTAATTAAGCTTTAATTTATTATAATAAGGATAGCTTTTATAGTCTTATAAATTGTTTGCATTACAATTAGTTTTATAGTAAAATATTAACAAGAAAGAAGGTATAGTATGATTCAATATCGTTATGATACTCAGCTTCTTATTGAAGGTGAAGACTTAGATGAGGATGAGGTAATTGAATATTTTAACAATAATTTTAAAGGAGATTGCCTTGTAGTTGCAGGTGATGATGAACTTTTAAAAATTCATTTCCATACAAATGAGCCATGGGATGTATTAAGCTATTGCCGTACAAAGGGTGAAATTTTTGATATTGTTGTTGAGGATATGGATCGTCAATCACGCGGTTTAAAGGGCTAAGATGATAAATTTATCAATTAGTCATTATAGAAAGGCTATTAAATTTTATTTAATTATTTATTTAGCGCTTTCGCTTTTTATGCTTTTATTACCTCTTATTGAAAGTGATTTTTGGCTACTTTATTTAGCAATTTTAGGCGTTTTATTTATTATAATTCTACCATTTTTGCTAGCAGCATTAATTTTAATTAGAAAAACAAAAAAAGCCTTAGACAATCAGGTTTTAGATGCGAGAGTAGTAGGCTTTGAATCTGGCTTTAGTATTATACCAATGCCTAGATTATCTTTAAAGCTTAAAACCAGAGATGGTAGAATTCTTATCACTAATAGTGTTATTAATCCTAAAAATATGCAAGCTATCAAGGGCCATGAAGTTCAGGTAGCTGTTAGTAAAAAAAATAAAATATTCCTAATTATGATATTTTAAAAGCAATCCTCAAATGAAGATTGCTTTTGTTATCTTTTATTTTTCCTCAAGATTTGATATTGCCTTTAGACCTGTTTGAGCAAGGCTTTGATAATCATCATAAATTACGTTAGATGCGATATTATCTGTATGATCACCAATTCTTTCAAGATTTGAAAGGATATCAACATAATAATCAAAATTAGAAATTGTACATTCGCCACGATTTAATCTAAGAATATGACGCTTACGGTAAGCCTCCTCCATTAAATCAACCTTAGCTTCATTTTCAATTACAATATTTGCTAAATCCTTATTTCCTGTTGAAATAGCAATAGTAGAATTAGTAACCATTACATCTAGAGTATCATACATATTTTTAAGGTCTGATGCTCCTTCATTAGATAGAGCTAAATTCTCACTGTATCTATCTCTAAAGAATTCTACAATATTTGAGCAGTGATCACCAATTCTTTCAAGATCCTTAATTGTATCTAGATATTTTGAAAGAATATTTGATTCGTCCTTTTCAACACCAACCTGTGTGATTTTGATTAAATAGTCATGGATTTTATTATCAAGATCATCTAGTTCAAGCTCATATGCTTGGGCCTCATCGACTGCTTGAGAATTATTTTGGAAGGAGTAATCACGCGTTAATTTGAAATATTTAACTGTTATTCCTGACATATAATCAATGGCATTTTTAGCAAATTCTAAGGCTAAGGTTGGGCTCTTTTGACATAATGAATAATCAGCAAGGCCTTGATAAATAGGATTTTTTTCTTCCTTTGATTTGTAAATAAAGCAAGCAAATTTAGCCATATAATTTCTAAACCAGAAAAGAACAAAGGTTGAAATAAGATTGAATATAATATGGGCAACGGCAATTGTTAAGGATGGATTTAGATGACACCATACCTGGATACGGTCCATTAGTAAATAATATGGAGTTAAAAGACACATAAATAAAATGGCCCCGATAATATTAAATAGAGCATGGACACAGGCTGTACGCTTTGCATTTGTAGGAGCTCCAGCCGCTGCCATAATAGCAGTAATAGTTGTACCAATATTTGAACCAATTAGGATAGCAAGGGCACCCTTAAGACCGATAATATTTGATTCAAATAGGGTTTGTAAAATACCAATAGCTGCAGCAGATGATTGAATAATAGCGGTGAATACAGTACCAACTAAAAGCCCAAGAATAGGAACAGATGAGAATTTAGCAAATAAATTAGTTGCAAGCTCCTTATTTTTATCAAATATTACATTTAATGAGCTTGACATAATTGCAAGACCGAAGAAAAGAAGACCAAAGCCGAAAATAGCCGCGCCTAGCTCTTTAGTCTTTTTCTTTTTACTAAAGAAGTAGATAAAGGCACCAATTCCTGAAAAAACAATAAAATAATCCGAAATAGGAAGTCCTATTAATACAGATGTAATAGTAGTACCAATGTTAGCTCCCATTATGACACCAATTGATTGAGGTAGGGTCATTAATCCCGCACTAACAAGGCCTACAACAAGAGCAGTTGTACCTGAAGATGATTGAATAAGAACGGTAATTGCAATACCAACCAAAATTCCCTTTATCGGTGAATTGGTTGATTTTTCAATTATAAGCTTTAGCTTATTACCGGCTAAGGTTTTAAGCGATGTACTCATTAGGTTAATTCCATAAAGAAAAAGTCCAAGGCCTGCAAGAATTAAAATAATTATAAGCCATATTGGACTGTCTGGACTGATAAATTTTACGGATAATAGCATTTTTTTGTTCCCCCTATGCATTATTGTCAATTTTATTATAACGTAATTTTAATTAAAGACAATAAAAAGATTATTTCAACTTTTAATGAAAGCGTTTTAGTTTTGAATGCAAAAATGATTGAGATTCCTTTATTATTTGAATATAATCGCTTAAAAAGTAAAATTATGATAAAAAAATAATAAATGTGGAATTCTAAAAAAATAAAAT